>USMJ01000024.1 GCA_900555805.1 uncultured Oscillospiraceae bacterium
ACCCCGATCCCGTTGCCGCTGTCAAGGCTTCATATGAACAGATCGACGAAGAAGGCAAGCATATCACGGACGAATTCGTTATCCCGACAGTTTGCGCCGAGGGTGCGACCATAAAGGCTGACGACAGCGTTGTTTTCTATAACTTCCGCCCCGACAGAGCCAGAGAGATCACAAGAACTCTCGTCGACGAAAACTTCACGGGCTTCGAGAGAAAGAACGGCTTCTTCCCGCTCTACTATGTCTGTATGACGCAGTATGACGCGACGATGCCGAACGTTCATATCGCTTTCAAGCCTCAGACGCTCGAGAACACACTCGGCGAATATCTTTCAAAGCTCGGCAAGACTCAGCTCAGAATAGCCGAGACCGAGAAATACGCTCATGTCACGTTCTTCTTCAACGGCGGCGTTGAGAAGCAGTATGACGGCGAGGACAGAATCCTTGTCGCATCTCCGAAGGTTGCGACATATGATCTTCAGCCCGAAATGAGCGCATACGAAGTCACGGATAAGGTCGTTGCGGCTGTTGAAAGCGACAAGTATGATGTTGTTATACTCAACTTCGCTAACTGCGACATGGTCGGTCACACGGGCATATTCGACGCGGCAAAAGCGGCTGTTGAAGCTGTTGACACCTGCGTCGGCAAGGTTAAGGACGCTGTTCTCAAGATGGGCGGCGCAATGCTCATCACAGCTGACCACGGCAACGCGGACAAGATGATCGACGCGGACGGAACACCGTTCACGGCTCACACCACGTTCCCCGTTCCGTTTATCGTTGTCGGCTATGACTGCAAGCTCCGCGACGGCGGCAGACTTTGCGACATTGCTCCGACGATGCTCAAGATCATGGGCATAGATCAGCCCGAGGAAATGACAGGAACGAGCATTATACTTTAAGTTCCGGATATAGTTTAAAGGCACTCGCCGAACGGCGAGTGCCTTTTTGTTGAGTTGATATAATCGGAACGTCCGTATGCCGCAAACGCGGCATACGGACGTTGGTACATCTTAATAGTAAATATCGCCTAATGTGAGAAGCGAGTCTACATTCATGCTGAATGTCGCTTTGATGTTAAAGCCGAGGCTGTGGCTTTCCATCTTTGCTTCCATGTTAAGCTCAGCGTTCGAAACCTCAACCTTTGACTTGTAGTGGTAAACGCTTTCGATTACCTTTCCTGTGAACTTATCAACTGTATACTGAACATATCCGTCGGTATAGGTCTGGTTGACCGTTCCGTAGTTGATCTTTGTGACTTCAAGTGAATCGTCGCCGTCCGTGACGCCGCTTATCTCCTTGAATGTTGACTTATACTTTTCAAGATAAGCCTTGTCGATGACCGGCATCGTCTTTCCGTATTCTGAACCTGCAACCGAGTCAAGAGCCATTCTGTTCTGATTTTTGAGAACCATCTTGATGCTGTATGTTGAGCCGTTGTCAACAACATCAATCTTGCTGACAGAGTTGATGTTTGTCGTCATCGGGTCGGGACAGCTGTCCTTCTGAACCGTAGTCTTGTTCTCGGTATAAGTGTCGGTATACATCTCCTTGATAAAGGTGTCGGGAGTGATACCGTCCATTATCTCATCCTCGGAGACGCCGATGAAGCCGGCGAGCTTGAGGAACGCGCTTATCGACATACCGTCAATAAGAAGGTCGGTCTTTGACTTGCTCTTGTCAACGGCTGTGTTGGCGTATGATACCTGACGACCGTAGCTTGAAGTGAATGTGTCGCACTTCATGTCGTTTGAGAACTTCTTCATGAGATTGAGTCTGTCCGCCGTCGTTGTCGGGATGACATACTGACCTGCGATGAAGTAGAGCTTGCATCTCATTCTTCCGTCAATTGTTGCGGCTTCGATGTATGCGCCTTCGGCAGGAAGATCCTTGAGGATCTTAACGCTCTTTCCGTCGTCGCTTATCTTGAGACAATCGGTATACGGTGTTGTATAGAGAAGATCGTCCGTGAACTTTGCGCTGCCGTTATAGATATATACGTTGATGTTGACCGTGTCGCCGCTCTTGACATTCTCGAAGAAGTCTTTCTCGGCTCTGACGTCTCTGACTTCGACCTCGACCCAGTCACCTATAACCTCGTTGTCTACCGTGCGTACTCTGATCTTAACTTTTCCGGCTCTGAGGAATCTGACGCTCGCGTAGTTGTAGCCTGTCATCTGGGTGACAAAAGCGATTGAAGGATCGCTGACTTCATATTTCAGTCCGTATCTTGTCGCTATCGCAGGAGGAGTAGCCTTATATTTGAGCGTTGCGCTCTCGCCTATGGCGTAATAGTCTCTCTTGTTGGTTATGTCGAGCTTGAGTTCGGGTTTTGTGATAACGATGCTGAAAGAAGCTGTCGCCTTGGCGTTATCCTTCGCCGTCGCTGTTATTTTTACCGTACCCGGAGCGATTGCTTTAAGAACGCCCTTCGCGTCGACGGTAGCTATCTTCGTGTTTGAAGATGTAAAGACAACGCCCGTGTTTGATGCGTTTTCGGGGACAACATTCGCGACGAGCTTATACTGCTTGCCGACAAGCCAGATATTATTGTTTGCGCTTGTCGTGAAGTTCATGCCCGTGACGGCGACCTTGTTTTTGATAATCGTGAGTTTGAACTCGGCTCTTGCGCCGCTCTTTGATGTCGCGGTGATAGTGACCTTGTTGGTCGCAAGCCATCTGGTGTCATACTTGACTATCCTAACATTGCCGTTAGCGTCGACAGTGGCGAGCTTCGTGTTGCTCGACTTCCATTTGACACCCTTTTCGGTGGCGTTGCTCGGCTCGACCGTTGCAGTGAGCTTGCCCGTCTTTCCGACATACCATGCGTTCGAACTGGTTTCTGCCGTGGTGATCTTGACCTTTGTTACAGGTACACCGACCGTTACCTTACAAACGGCATACTTCTTTGAGCCGTCCTGAGCGGTGCAGGTGATGTTTACGGTACCCGACTTGATACCTCTGACGACGCCCTTGGTGTCAACGGTGGCTATGTTCGAGTTGCTCGAAGTCCACTTGACGTTCTTGTTGGCGGCATTCGAGGGATTGACGGTTGCCTTGAGCGTGACCGACTTTCCGGGATAGACCAAAGCGGTCTTGGCGAGGGTTATGCTCGTGACCTTAACGGGTGTGACAGTGACTTTGCAGACGGCTGTCTTGCCCTTATCCTTGGTCTTGACGGTGATGTTTGCCGTGCCTACGCCGACAGCTGTAACCTTACCGCTTGCATTGACCGTAGCAACCTTAGTGTTGCTCGAAGCCCATGTGACGTTCTTTATCGAAGCGTTCGACGGGCTGACGGTCGCCTTGAGCGTATACGCCTTGCCCTTGACGAGCGTGACCGCCTTCGTGTTAAGCTTGACGCTCTTGACGTTGACCTTATTGTTGACCGTTATCTTGCAGGTGGCTTTTTTCTTTGAGCCGTCCTGAGCGGTGCAGGTGATAGTGACCTTGCCCTTTTTGAGAGCGGTTACTTTACCCTTTGAGTCAACCTTGGCTATCTTAGAGTTGCTTGATTTCCATTTGACCTTTTTGTTTGATGCATTAGACGGAGAGACCGTTGCTTTGAGCGTATATGTCTGCGTCGTATACATGGTGACGCTCGTTTTGTTGAGCTTGACTTTAGTCACCTTTTTCTTTTTTGCCGCCGATGAAGTGAATGCTATCGAAAACGTTCCGACGAGCATCAGGACCGACATCATCACGGCAATGATCTTTTTCAGCGTTTTCATGGTTATCCTCCTTTTTGGATAGTGTCCGAATCGCTTTTTTCTTTCGGCTCGGGCTGCCGTAAGAAACGATAAGTGACACCTGTCTGAAACAAGAAAATCATATCATAGAAGTCAGTTTTTTTCAAGTCAAAAACGGCATATTTGCCGCTTCGGGCAAAAATTAACAAAAAATTTTTTTGCATGACAAAATCGGGTTATATTATCTTAAAGCCGAGTAAATACGATAACAACATTTTTGAATCCGAGCAGAAACCTGAGCGAAGCATTCGCTCGATCGTACCTTATAAAAATAAAAAAATTGCTATGATTTAATTTCAGCTCTCGGTCAAGAATATTAAGGACGGTTAAAGTATTAAATAAAATTGCACAAAAACCGACGGCATTTTTTGTCACATTATCTATCAAAAAAGTCTTTTCAAAACGCTTTTTTAGTGATATAATGTCTTAGTATCTTATTATGGAAAATTATCCTTATCTATATATTTAAAGAATTTGTGAAAGTAGGGATTGATTTGGAAAAAATCGTGATCCGCGGCGGCAACAAGCTGACGGGCGAAGTCGATATCAGCGGCGCTAAGAATTCCGTCGTCGCTATTATCCCCGCAACCTTGCTCGCGCAGGACGTTTGCCGGATCGAGAATATCCCTGACATCAGCGATGTCAGCTGTATGATTCGTATTCTCCATCAGATGGGCGCGGATATCAAATATATCAACAAAAGCACAATTGAAATAAATACCAAGGGCGTCAACTCATATATCGTTCCCCTCGAAATGACAAAACAGCTTCGCGCGTCATACTATCTTATAGGCGCGCTGCTCGGCCGCTACAACAGAGCCAAGGTCGCTCTTCCCGGCGGATGCGATTTCGGTGTACGCCCGATCAATCTGCATATAAAGGGCTTTGAGCTCCTGGGTGCAAAGATCAACGTCGAGAAAGCGATGATAAACGCCAAGGCCGACAAGCTCACGGGAAGCTCGGTCTATATGGATCAGGTTTCGGTCGGCGCAACGATAAACGTCATGCTCGCCGCTGTAAAGGCAAGGGGCTTGACAATCATCGAAAACGCCGCTAAAGAGCCGCATATAGTCGACCTCGCCAACTTCCTCAACGCCATGGGCGCCGATGTCAGAGGCGCAGGAACGGACGTCATCAAGATTCACGGCGTCAGCGAGCTTCACGGCTGCACATATTCTATAATCCCCGACCAGATTGAGGCCGGAACCTATATGGTCGCCGCCGCGGCGACAAGAGGTGACGTACTTGTCAGAAACGTTATTCCCAAGCATCTCGAAGCCATTTCGGCGAAACTCGAGGAATGCGGAGCGAGCGTCACGAGATATGACACAGCTATCAGAGTTGTCGCGAACGGCAGACTCAAAAAATGCAACATAAAGACCATGCCCCACCCCGGTTTCCCGACGGATATGCAGCCGCAGATGGCTGTTCTCCTCGCTTTAGCCGACGGAACAAGCGTTATCAACGAGGGCGTATGGGATAACAGATTCAGATATGTCGAACAGCTGACGAGAATGGGCGCGGATATCCAGGTCAACGGAACCGTCGCCGTCATTCAGGGCGTCGAAGAGCTTATGGGCGCTCCCGTCAGAGCGGACGACCTCAGAGCCGGCGCGGCTATGCTCATAGCGGGTCTCGCGGCGAGAGGAACGACGGAGATCGAAAACGTCGTCTATATCGACAGAGGATATGAAAACTTCGTTGAAAAACTCAGAGCGCTCGGAGCGGATATATACCGCAAGGAGTTCCCCGAGGTTAAGGAAGAAAAGAAAAATATAAGCTGATAATTGCGGAGCGGACGTTGTTTCGCTCCGATTTTAATTTTTTCGGGTGTTCGCCGCCGGGCGGAAAACTTCGATAATCGGTCGCTCACCCGTACCATATAAAAGAAAAGGAAGATAAATTTGTCTCGTTTTTGCTCACTTTTTTCCTCGTCGTCGGGGAACTGCACATACATAGGCACCGCTTCGGGCGGAATTCTGATCGACGCGGGCGTGTCGGCTAAGAGGATAACCACAGCCTTGACCGACAGAGACATCGCCCCCGAAAGCATAAGGGCAATCTTCGTCACCCACGAACACTCCGACCACATCAAGGGAATCAGGGTCTTCGCCTCAAAATTCGCCACGCCGGTTTTCTCCACCGAGGGAACGATGCGCGGAATGGAGGAGGCAGGCGTTCTGACCGAAAAATTCGCCCACGGCATCATCCCCGAGGACGGAACAGAGGTCGGCGGAATGTTCGTCAGGCGCTTTAAAACGCCGCATGACAGCTACGAAAGCTGCGGCTACACAGTCGAAATGCCCGACGGCAGGAAGATCGCCGTCGCGACCGACATCGGCCACATGACGAACGAAATCATGAACGCCGTATCGGGCTGCGACCTCGTTATGATCGAGTCGAACCACGACGTCGGAATGCTCCAAAACGGCGACTATCCATATTATCTCAAGCGCCGAATCCTCTCCGACACGGGGCATCTTTGCAACGAAGCCTGCGGCGACGCCGTCGCTCAGCTGATAAGAAGCGGAACGACGAGATTTTTCCTCGGACATTTAAGCGAACACAACAACCTGCCCGATCTCGCTTTTCGTACGAGCGAGTATGCGCTGACAAGTCATGGCGCAGTGCTCGGCCGCGACTTTAAGCTGACAGTCAATCCGCCCGAAAATTATGAAGGCGTTATCAGATTTTAGGTGAAGACATGAACATAAATATAATCTGCGTCGGGAAGCTCAAGGAAAAATATCTGACCGACGCCTGCAACGAATATATCAAACGGCTCAGCGCATATAAATTAAATGTGACCGAGCTTGCGCCCGAGCGGCTCGGCGATTCACCGAGCGAAAGCGAAATAAAATCCGCCCTCGAAAAAGAGGGAAAAAGGATAATCGAAAAGCTTCCTAAAAACTCGTTTGTCTACGCGATGTGCATCGAGGGAAGGCAGCGCACAAGCGAAGAACTCAGCGCCGAAATAGAAAAGATCAAGCTCGGCGGAACGGGAACGCTCACATTTATAATCGGCGGCTCGTTCGGCCTCAGCGACGAAGTGAAACAAAGAGCTAACGAAAAGCTCTCCATGAGCCGCATGACATTCCCCCACCAGCTTGCGCGCGTCATGCTTCTCGAACAGATATACAGAGCCGTCCAGATCGGTCTCGGCACAAGATATCACAAATAGCCGTATGTTTTCTGTCGCTTTTTTGTAGGTTCTCACAATAAAGGGCAAAAACCTTGACAACGCTTTAACAGGCTGATATAATTGTTATTCGTAGGGTAAGGGCGCCGTGCTTATTGCACTGCGCCTTTATTTCTTGCCGGTCGCGCTTTATCCGACGGGGTACGCTTTGGTTTCATAAAGCGGAAAGCCGTCAGCCCGGATTTCGGTTTTTTCCGGAGAAGCCGAAAGAAAGCAGACGGATATTCGAAAGAGAAAGCGTTCATGTGTAACATGTTGTATAAACCGTATATTTATACATAAGTATATCTTTTAATTTGACATGCGCATAGGATCGGCTAAATATTATTTTATACGTTTTTCAGGAGGTAATCACATGAAAAAACTACTGGCAGTACTCATGGCAGCAGCAATGATCGTTCTTTGCTTCGCAGCTTGCGGAGGATCGGACGACGCAAAGGATCCCTCGGCATCGGGCAAGAAGTATGTCATCTATTCCGACAACTCTTTCGCTCCGTTCGAGTTCCTTGACACAAAGACAAACGAATACACAGGCGTTGACGTTGATCTCTTAGCCGCTATCGCTGAAGATCAGGGCTTCACCTATGAAATCAAATTTGAGGGCTTCGACCCCGCTATGGGCGCGGTTCAGTCCGGTCAGGCAGACGCTATGATCGCAGGCATGACGATCAAGCCCGAGAGACAGGAGAACTTCGACTTCTCCGACGGCTACTTTGAAGACGGCTCAATCCTTGTTGTCGCTTCTTCAAACGACGCTATCAAGTCCGAATCCGATCTCGCAGGCAAGAAAGTCGCCGCTAAGGTCGGCACGACAAGCACCGCTTACGCAGAGAGCATAAAGGACAAATACGGCTTCGAGATCACCTATTTCGAGGATTCTCCGAAGATGTATCAGGCAGTTATGAGCGGCAACGCCGACGCCTGCTTTGAGGACTACTCGGTTATCGGCTGGGCTATCAAGAACGACTCTGTCTCTCTTAAGACAGTCGGCGAAGTTGTCAACCCCGGTTCTTACGGTTTCGCTGTCAAGAAAGGCACAAACGCCGATCTTCTCAAGCTCTTCAACCAGGGTCTCGCTAACTTAAAGGCAAACGGCAAGTATGAGGAGATCCTTTCCAAGTACGGCTACACTGCAAGCAAATAAATCGTTCATTCCGGAAGTAAAAAACAAAACACAATGCGGTGGTTTCTCAAATAAAATCACCGCAAATTTTTAGTTAAGAGTGGATTAAATTGGATTTTACAAGAGTTTTTGAAAATGCGACTCCGCTTATGCTTCGGGGACTTAAGGTGACTATCGTCATCTCTCTCCTCGCTATCGCCATAGGCATGGTCATAGGTTGTGTGACCTGTTTGCTAGGAAGATCTAAGCACCGTATATTCAGGATGATCTCCGGCGTTTATGTCTGGTGCATAAGAGGTACGCCCATGATAGTTCAGGGCTTCCTCATGTTCTTCGCTTTTCCGCAGGTTATACAGAAATTTATTTCTCCGACCTTCACGATAACTCCGTTCGCGGCCGGTCTGCTTACCCTTTCGTTTAATGCCGGCGCGTACATGTCGGAGATATTCAGGGGCGGCATAGACGCCATCAGCAAAGGTCAGATCGAAGCGGCGAGAAGCCTCGGAATGAGCAAAAGCAAGACGATGCTCAAGGTCGTCTTCCCTCAGGCGTTCAAGATCTGTATCCCGTCGCTTGTCAACCAGTTCATCATAACGATCAAGGATTCATCCATCCTTTCGGCTATCGGCCTGGCCGATATCGTCAACCAGACCAAGGTCTATGTCGGCGGAAGCTACGACTTCTTCCCGGCGTACATCACGGTCGCAGGATATTATCTCGTCATCATCTCAATTCTGATGGTGATATCAAAATTTGTAGAGAAGAAGTTTAGTTATGACAAAAAAAGTAGTAGTTAAAGATCTGTATAAAAGTTTCGACAATCTCGATGTCCTCAAGGGCATCAGCGTCGAAATAAACGAGGGCGAGGTCGTCTGTCTCATAGGCCCTTCGGGCAGCGGCAAGTCAACATTTCTTCGCTGTCTCAACAGACTCGAGGAGTCGACCTCCGGAACGATACTCGTCGACGGCTTCGAGATATCCGACAAAAAGCTCGATATAAACAAGACAAGAGAAAATATCGGCATGGTCTTTCAGCAGTTCAACCTCTTCGCTCACCTGACGGTCAAGAAGAACATTATGCTCGCGCCCGTCGACCGCAAGAAGATGACGAAAGCCGAAGCCGAGAAGAAAGCTCTTGAGCTTCTTGAAAGAGTCGGTCTGAAGGACAAGGCGGACTATTATCCGCATCAGCTTTCGGGCGGTCAGCAGCAGAGAGTCGCCATCGCGAGAGCTCTTGCGATGAATCCCGATATAATGCTCTTCGACGAACCGACCTCCGCTCTTGACCCCGAAATGGTCGGCGAAGTTCTTCAGGTTATGAAAGAACTCGCGCAGGCGGGCATGACGATGGTCGTCGTCACGCACGAAATGGGCTTCGCCCGTGCCGCCGCGCAC
>USMJ01000025.1 GCA_900555805.1 uncultured Oscillospiraceae bacterium
AAACTTCCATTTCACCGAAACGCTGACCGCCGAACTGAGCTTTACCGCCGAGAGGCTGCTGAGTGACGAGCGAGTAGGGACCTGTTGAACGGGCATGCATCTTATCGTCGACAAGATGGTGCAGCTTAAGGAAGTACATAACGCCGACCGTAACGGGGTTGTCGAACTTTTCGCCCGTTCTGCCGTCTGTGAGGATCGACTTGCCGTCCTCGCGAAGACCTGCCTGCTTGAGGGCTTCTCTGATATCTTCCTCGTGAGCGCCGTCGAATACGGGCGTCATGATCTTCCAGCCGAGCTTTCGGCAGGCGAAACCGAGATGAACCTCAAGAACCTGACCGATATTCATACGTGAGGGAACGCCGAGTGGGTTAAGAACGATATCAAGCGGTGTGCCATCCTCGAGGAAGGGCATATCCTCCTGAGGAAGAACTCTTGAAACAACGCCCTTGTTACCGTGACGGCCCGCCATCTTATCGCCGACCTGTATTTTTCTCTTCTGAGCGACATAAACTCTGACGACCTTGTTGACGCCCGGGTTCAGCTCGTCGCTGTTGGCTCTGGTGAATTCCTCAACCTTGACTACGATACCGTATTCGCCGTGAGGTACACGAAGCGAGGTGTCTCTGAACTCTCTGGCTTTCTCGCCGAAGATGGCTCTGAGAAGTCTCTCTTCCGGAGTCAGCTCTGTTTCGCCCTTCGGGGTGACTTTTCCGACAAGGATATCGCCCGAGCGCACCTCGGCACCGACGCGGATAATTCCTCGCTCGTCGAGATCCTTAAGAGCGTCGCCGACATTCGGGATATCGTTTGTGATTTCTTCGGGTCCGAGCTTGGTGTCTCTGGCTTCGAGTTCATATTCCTCGATATGAATTGAGGTGTAAACGTCCTCGCGGACGAGTTTTTCGTTGATAAGAACAGCATCCTCATAGTTGTAGCCTTCCCATGTCATGAAGCCGATGAGGGCGTTCTTGCCCAAACTCAGCTCGCCGTTGCTTGTGGCGGGACCGTCGGCGACAACCTGATTTTCAACTATTCTCTCGCCTATCTCGACGACAGGCTTCTGGTTTATACATGTGCCCTGGTTGGAGCGCATGAACTTGATGAGATTATAAACGTCGACAGAGCCGTCGTCGCACTGGACTTCGACCTTGTCCGCGCTGACGTGGATGACCTTACCGGGGCGCTTAGCGAGAACGCATACGCCCGAATCGGTCGCGGCCTTGTATTCCATGCCCGTACCGACCATGGGTGAGTCGCACTTGAGAAGTGGAACAGCCTGACGCTGCATGTTCGAACCCATGAGCGCTCGGTTAGCGTCGTCGTTCTCAAGGAACGGAATAAGCGACGTAGCGACCGAAACGACCATTCTCGGCGAAACGTCCATATAGTCCGCGTACGAGGGATCTATTTCAAGGAATTCGTCTCTGTGTCTCGCGTTGACCTTTGTTCTGACGAAATGATTGTTTTCGTCCAGCTTTTCGTTACCCTGTACCACCGTGTATTCATCTTCAACATCAGCAGTCATGTATTCGTACGTCTCAAGGACCTCGCCCGTCTCCTTGTCGATGGGTCTGAACGGAGCCTCGATAAAGCCGTATTCATTGATTCTCGCGAATGTCGCGAGGTAGGATATAAGTCCGATGTTGGGACCTTCGGGAGTCTCGATGGGACACATTCTGCCGTAGTGGCTGTAGTGAACGTCTCGGACTTCGAAGCCTGCGCGGTCTCTCGAAAGACCGCCGGGACCCAACGCCGAAAGTCTTCTCTTATGAGTAAGTTCGGCAAGGGGGTTGTTCTGATCCATGAACTGCGAAAGCGGAGAAGAACCGAAGAACTCTCTGACAGCCGCGATAACGGGTCTTGTGTTTATAAGAGCCTGAGGTGTGACCTTGTCGGCCTCCTGCGCCTGAAGCATCATTCTCTCCTTGACGACTCTCTCCATTCTCGTGAAGCCGATTCTGAACTGATTCTGGAGAAGCTCGCCGACGCAGCGGATACGTCTGTTTCCGAGATGGTCGATGTCGTCCGCGTTGCCTACGCCGCAGGCAAGGCAGTTGAGATAGTTGATAGATGCGTATATATCGTCAAGTATTATGTGTTTGGGAACAAGCTCGTCGCTCTTGTCGCTGAGGAGCTTGAGAATCTCCTCGTCGTCGAGAGCTTCGCAGGTGTCGAGCAACTCATGGAGTACCGAAAAACGAACGTTTTCATTGATTCCGGCATCATAAAGCTGTTCTTTCGTGAACTGGGGGAAGAAGGGCTTGATGTCAACCATGTGGTTGGAGATGATCTTAACGGGCTCGTCTCTGCCCTCGACCGAAACATAGGCGACCTTGACGCCGTTCTGTTCGATCTCGTGAGCCTTTTCTTTGCTGATAAGTTCGCCTGCCTCGGCGAGGACTTCGCCTGTCAGTTCGCTGACGATCGGCTGAGCGGCTCTGAAGCCTCTGAGTCTGTCTGAAATGGCAAGCTTCTTATTATACTTATAACGGCCGACTCTCGAAAGGTCGTAGCGGTGTTCGTCGAAGAACAGGCCGTAGAGATGAGACTGCGCGCTGTCGAGCGTGGGCGGCTCACCGGGACGGAGCTTCTTATAAACCTCGATAAGAGCCTCCTCGGTGTTCTTGGTGTTATCCTTTTCGAGCGAAGCGATGATTCTGTCGTCCGCGCCGAAGAAGTCGATTATTTCGGTGTTGGAGCTTAAGCCCAAAGCTCTTATAAATGTTGTTATGGGGATCTTTCTGTTTTTGTCTATACGGACATAGAACAGGTCGTTCTGATCCGTTTCGTATTCAAGCCAAGCGCCTCTGTTGGGAATGACCGTTGTCGTGAAGAGCTTTTTGCCCGTGACGTTGTGGGTCATGCCGTAATATACGCCGGGGGAACGGACCAACTGAGAAACGATGGCTCTTTCCGCGCCGTTGATGACGAAAGTTCCGCTGTCTGTCATGAGCGGGAAATCGCCCATATAGATCTCGCTGATCTTGACCTCGTCGGTTTCGTTGTTGACAAGTCTCGCCGTGACGCGCATGGGCGCCGAATATGTGGCGTCGCGCTCCTTGCATTCTTTGACGCTGTATTTAGGCTTGTCGTCCATTCGGTAGTCAATAAAGCTCAGCACGAGATTGCCCGTCTGTTCGGTTATCTCGCCTATATCCTTGAGCACCTCTTTGAGGCCGACCTCCAAAAACCAATTGTAGGAATTCTTCTGAACTTCGATAAGGTTCGGCATCTGCATGACTTCCTTGATCTTGCCGAAGCTCATTCGGGTGTTCTTTCCGAGATTCACCGGGGTTACGTTAACCATAGGCTTACCACTGCTCCAATCTTTAGAATTATACCGGTCAAAAACTTCGCTGTCCCTGCGAAACGGATATGAAAAATTTTTACCGGAAAAGTATTGCTTTTTTGTATGCTTTGTGGTATTGTGTCATTACTGAACCGGCAATAAAGGCACACTATCACATTTTAAATCAGTTTAGCAGTATACACCATTTGTCAAGGCTTGTCAAGGGGTAAAACTGCTCTTTTTTCAAATTTCTCGCGATTTTCGCGGGATTTTTTCTGTTTTATGGCTTATTTTTGCCTGTATGCGCCGAATTGGTTCTGATATACAAAATAACAACTCTCCCGAAAAAAGTTCTTCGGGAGAGTCGTTTTATGTGAAAACGCAAGGGTACGTGTACGGAAGTTGCTTTCGAGCGGTCGGTTTCGGTCGGGGAAAACCGCCGGCTTTTTGGGGTCCCTGCTCAAGGCGGGACGGCAAAAGCTTCTTCGCGCGGCGAAGAAGCGCCGGGGCGCACAAAGTGCGCCCCGGCGGTTTCCGCCTGCGGCGGAAACCTTTTGCCTTTAGCAGTGACTTCCCCGGGCGCACCGAAAAAGAAGCGGCAGGCGCGTTGTGCCTGCCGCTTCAACTCCCATCGTTTCATTGCGTACCGCAATGAAACGACAATATTCGGATTTCAGTTTTCACCGACTGCTTTGAGTATGATCCTCCATTCTCTAACCAATGCGTCAAGATTTTTTGCCGCGTTGGCAGGACTTGTCGACGGCAGCCTTACCGCCTTTATGCCTGTTTCGGGATATATATACTTATTATAAAGCCTGTCGGCTGTCGCTCCGTTTGTGAATATCATACCGATATTGCTCCCCTTGAGTATGGGTGTTATATCGTTAGCGGTGACATTCTTTATCGAGCTGTCGGACGAACCTGTTATCTCGCACTTCGCTATGACATCCCATACGGCGATGCCGTGAGATAAAAGAAAGCGCTTTTTGTCTTCGACGGTGATAGGCGTATTCTCTCCGAACAGCGCCGCGAGGACTTTCCAGAACCTGTTCTGCGGATGGCCGTAGAAGAAATGCGATTCACGGGATTTGACAGACGGAAAGCTTCCCAATATCAGCACTTTCGAGCTTTCGTTCCATACGGGATCTATGCCGTGGTTTATGAGCTTGTTTTCCATATTATCACATCAGACCGAGCCACGCTATGTCGGTCGAGGTCGCCGTGTTTTCCATGCCGTAGAGATATAATAATTCGTTGAGCGACTCCGACTTGACAAGCTCCTTGAGGCTTCCTCTGAAATATCTCATGTCGACCATACATATTTCCTCATAGTTTTCCGTCAGGAACGTCGTGAAGCAATGGGCGAACGAGTCCTTTATCAGAAGCAGGCGCTTGCCGTTCTTGCAGTTATTATTCTTTACGGTCACAAGGGCATGGTTTCCGTCAAGGAACACAGGGTATTTATCCATATCGTTCAGGTGGTCTCTGAAATAGAGACTGTCGGACTTCGTGTCGCCGTCCTTTTCCTTGACCGTGACCTCGTGCGCTGTGTTTCGGCTTTTCCAAAGCTCGACCGCGTCGGGCTTCGTCAGCCACAGTCCGCTTTTGGAATACGCCGTGCCGTAGAAACCGTCTATCGTTTCGGCGAGGGTGAATTCCGCCTTTTTGAGCCCCTTCGCGTCGCAGAACGCATTATACATGATCATCGACCCTTGGCTCGTCAGGTGGTGGTCGGTTTTATAATATATTTGTACTCCGTCTTTCTGCTTTCGGAAAGCTTCGCGAAGGTCAATGAATTCGCCGCTCGGGAGAGTTTTCTGAGCGAGCGTAAAAATCTCTTCGTCTCTGAAAGCTTTATGAAAGCGCGGAAGAACGCTATCCATTATATAGCCCGACGACGGAACTATCATGTATGTTGTAGGAAGCTTGCTGCTTTTCGAAAAGGCGATCATGTTTTTGAGATTTGACTCCGCCTTTTTCAGATCGAATTCCGCCTGCTGTGAGATAAGGTAGCCGTCGGCACATTTGTAAACTCCCGAGCTGCCGTTTTCTCCGAGCAGGAGCTTGGCGTACGAATTAACGCCGACAAAAAGATCCCTGAACGGAAAATGGTCGGCGAGGTAGGAATCGAGCTGTTTCGAAAACGAACCATCGGCGACAGCCGAAAAGCTAAGCTTGGGTCTTTCGGCGAGGACGCGCTTTTCATTCTCCGAGCGAGCGGCTTTCGGGAGAACGAAGAACAGGACGGACAGCGCAAAAACAGCCGCCAGGAACACAACGCTCAGGAGAGCTTTTCTCTTTTGTTTAGCCATTTCTGTCCCTCCTTAAAATCTGAAATAAAGAAACGGGTTATATGTCGAACTGACGAGCGAAGCTATACAAAGTATGAGCACCGCGGCAGCCGCGACCGTTTCTATAATGGGATACGCCTTATAATCCTTGACCTTGTTATAGAGCTTTCTGACAAGCGGCAGGCTCGCGAGAACGGCTATTACGATAAGCGGAAGATGAGTCATGACAAGGCAGAGCGCGTCGCCCGATATCAGTCCTCCGCTCACGGTGAACATCGACTTGAGATAGGCGAACATCTCGCCCGTGTTCGTGAAGTCGAATATGACCCAGCCGACTATGACAAAGAACATAGCGTAAATATGAGACAGAGCGGCAGGGAGCTTTTTAAGTTCCTTGAGCAGGAAGAATTTTTCGAGAACGAGCAGAACGCCGAAATAAAGTCCCCAAAGCAGGAAGTTCCAGCTTGCGCCGTGCCATATTCCCGTTAAGCCCCAGACTATGAATATGTTCAGGCATTGTCTCGCTTTGCCCTTTCTGTTGCCGCCTAAGGGGATATATACATACTCTCTGAACCATGTTCCGAGGGAGATATGCCATCTGCGCCAAAACTCGGTTATGCTCTTCGACGAATAAGGGTAGTCGAAGTTTCTGACGAACTTGAAGCCGAACATTTTTCCGAGGCCGCAAGCCATATCGGAATATCCGCTGAAGTCGAAATATATCTGTAATGTGAATGTGATTATGCCTAGCCACGAGCCGAGAATTCCGTTCTCCGCCGGCGTCTCTCTCAGTGCGTCCCAGAGCGCGCCCATTTCGTTGGCTATCAGGACTTTTTTGGCAAGTCCGAACAGGAACAGTCTTACGCCGTCGCTGAAAAGCGCGATCGACTCATGGCGCTCCTTAAGCTGTTTTTCGACGTCGACATAGCGGACTATAGGTCCGGCTATGAGCTGGGGGAAGAGCGCAACATATGTTCCGAACGTTATGAAGTTCTTCTGAGCGGCGCAGTTTCCTCTGTATGTGTCTATAACATAGGACATCGTCTGGAATGTATAGAATGATATGCCTATCGGCAGGGCTATCTGCGGATCGGGCAGGAAGCCGAAAACCGAGAGCTTTTTCGCCGTTTGGACGAGAAGTCCAGCGTACTTAAAATAACCCAAAAGGGCAAGATTGACAATGACGCAGACGACCAGAACCGCTTTTTTCTTTTTGGCACTGTCGCCGCACTTTTCAATCAAAATTCCGCCGACGAAGTTTATCAGTATCGAAAACAGCATCAGGAAAATATACACCGGCTCCGAATAGCCGTAGAAAATCAGGCTGACAACAAAGAGCACGGTGTTTCTGAATTTCACGGGCACCGCATAATACAAAACGAGGGTCGCCGCGAGAAAAACAAACATGAAAGCAAGGCTTGAAAATACCACTTTTTTCTCTCCTCCGTCGTGATTTTAAAAAAAGAGCTTGTGCATATAAACCATATATGCGCAAGCTCTGTGCTTTTGTGTACTCTTACTTGACTGCTTCGGTGAATATGTTCTCCATTTTCTCGTGTGAAGCGGAAATAAACATC
The DNA here is from genome assembly GCA_900555805.1 of uncultured Oscillospiraceae bacterium. Classification (GTDB taxonomy): domain Bacteria; phylum Bacillota; class Clostridia; order Oscillospirales; family Acutalibacteraceae; genus UBA6857. Next base: position 7,158 of record USMJ01000025.1, read on the forward strand.
GCGATATAATCGCCCTCTGTGATGACCTTGCATTTCTGAGCAAGAGCGTAGTTCTCGGCGTCATAGCTTTCGGACTGAACTTTAACGTCGTCGATTCTCGCGTTGAGAAGGTCGACTATTCTGCCCTTGGCGGCGTCATCCTTGGCTTTGATCATGATAGCTTCTTCGGGAAATGTTCCGCTCGAAGTGACGAAGCAGGCGCTTTCCGAAATGTCTTCGGCGGCTATGCCGTAGAGCTCGGTGAGCTTATCGGAGTCGACAGCCATGGGGTTCTCGACCTTGACGTCGCTTATGATCTTGTCTTTGATCGCGGCTAAATCGACCGTCTTATCCTGCGGCGCGCTTGAGCTCGGCTCGCTCGATGAAGACGTGTTATCCGACGGCTTATCGGAAGGTGTGTTTCCGTTGTCGCCCGAACCCGAGCAGGCGCAGAGTGTTAAGAGCATCAGAACCGCCAAAACAGCGCAAATAAGTTTTTTCATTATAATATCCTCGTTTCGTTTTAATTTGTGATTTTATGCCGTGTGAGTGTAGAGATAGTCGACCCAAGCCTTGCAGCCTTCGTTTGAGAAGTGCATACCCATGCTCTGAGGATCGCCGCAGTATTCTCTCTTTAAGTTGCCCTTGCTGTCGAACATGACGGAGGCGACATTCAGGAAATACCAGCCCTCTTTCTGACAGCGCGCGCTGAGCTTGACATTGTAGTCGTTGATCTTCGCGTTTGTCAGGCTTTTAACCGTCGTTGTCGAGGTGAAAGCTACTCTCGGCGTGACCGACTGAACATAGAACGTAACGCCGGGTGACTTCTTTTTGATCCTCTTGCAGAGAGTGACGAAGTTTTCTATCGACTTATCCGCTCCGACAAAGTTTATGTCGTTCATACCGAGCATAATATAAACCTTTTTCGCGCCCATGAGAGCTACGGCGTCTTCGATCTTCATCTTCTTGCCGTTATATCTCGGGTGTACGGATTTATCGCTGACCTCCCACAAGGCGTTCGTCGCGCTGAGACTTCCCGCGGTCAGGAACTTCGCCTTTCCGAGAACGTCGTTCGCCGCCTCATAGAAGTTGAGCTTAAGGCTGATGGAGTCACCGACGAAAACGGCATCGTCAAAATATGACGGCTTGACTCTCGCCGACTTCGGGACGCAGTAGGCAATTTCATGCGAGGCCGGGCTGCCTTTGGTGACTATCGTCTTGTAGGCTGACCACGGCGAATAATAGGTCTTGCCGCCGACGGTCTTATATGCCCTTATTCGCGCAAAGTAGGTCGTACCCTTTGTTAAGCCTTTTATCGTCTTTTTTGTTGTTTCTTTGTCAACTCTGACTGTCTTGGCGTTCGCGAAATTCGGCGTTATCGCGTAGCCGATCTCATAGCCGTCGGTCTGCTTCTTGTTCTTCTGCCAGATGAGCTTGATCTTTTCCTTACCCGAATCCGTTCCGGTCACCTTCGGCGTCGGGGGAACTATGGCGAACGTTTTGGTTGTCTTGCCTGAATACTTACCTTTGAAAGTGACATAGACTTTCGCCGTTCCGACATATTTATTGTTTTTATATGTAACGGTGTAGTCTTTATCTTTTTTGAGTTTGTTCCCGGCGGCGTCCTTGACCGTGACGGTGTTTTTGAGTTCGCTCTTGTTGAACACGCCCGACTTATATCTGAGTGTGACGCTCGTTATTTTCGGTATGTTCTGAGTGACCTTTTTTCCGCAGCCCGAGCAGGTGCCCGTCTGTTTTCCGTTTTCGGAGGCCGTGGCTTTCTTTGTCACTTTCCACGCTCCGACCGAATGCTTGTGCGATTTGCTCTTATCGCTTTTTGCCGCCGCGCTGACGGTCGTCTTACTGCTTGTCGAAGCCTTCTTTTTGTTCGCCGAGGAAATCATAAGCGATGAAGAAGACACCGTCGCGAATATCAGCAACGCGGCGATGAGCACTTTGAATTTGTTGTTGATTTTTTTCATTTTTCTCAAACCCCTTTCTTAAAATTATAATCGCCTTTCGGTGTCATAATTATAGAATTTTTTAAGTTCAAATGCAACAGAAAAATCAAACTTTTTTAACTTTTTTTCATTGTTAACCGGCGCTTCACAATCGGGCTTTGCGACAGCCGCCGCAGGAGTATTTTCAGGCTCGCTTGGGGCGAAAAAAGCATAAAAAAACACCGCCTCTATTGAGACGATGAAATATACATTCTGGAGCGGATGACGGGGCTCGAACCCGCTACCTCCACCTTGGCAAGGTGGCGCT
>USMJ01000026.1 GCA_900555805.1 uncultured Oscillospiraceae bacterium
CGGCAACCGTCTCAAGGCTCATTGCGTCACGGTCGGAAATTTCAAGGTCAAACTCGTTCTCTATCGCAACCGCAAGGTTGATGAGCGAAAGCGAATCAAGAGCAAGATCCCTTCTGATATTTGTGTCCTCCGTGATCTCCTCGGGAGCGACGTTAGCGTAGTCGCATATGATCTCTCTCAGTTTTTCAAGCATATCTATTACCCTCTTTTAAATTTTTACCTGATTTTTTTCGTTGTAAGCGTCGATGACTTTCTGTCTGACGACCTTTCTCGTCGACGTCTTCGGGAACTCTTCGAAAGAGACCATGACGTCCTGAATGCGCTTATATGCCGACATATTTCTGTTGACATTCGTCATATCGTCAAGAACCTGCTTCTCGATCTCTTCGTGGCTCTTCTCGGGGAAGTCCTTGGGATCAACATAAACGCCGACGGCGATCATCTTGTGATCCTTGCCTTTGATGTTCTTAACTGCCTCAAATGCGACAACTTCATGGACATAGCGGATGCCTTCCATGACCGCGCTCTCGACTTCCTCGGGGAAGACGTTCTTGCCGTTGTCGAGAATTATGAGGTTCTTCTTTCTGCCGACGACGAACAGCTCATGCTTGTCGTTCGTTCTGCCGTAGTCGCCTGTCTTGAACCATTCACCCTCGAACGAGGCCTTTGTTGCTTCTTCGTCTTTATAGTAACCCTTGAAAAGGTTAGCGCCTGTTATCCAGATCTCGCCGACGCCGTTTTCGTCGGGATCAACTATCTTAAACTTAGCTTTCGGGAACGCAAAGCCCGCCGATTCGGGGCTTGTACCCGCGTGAAGGTTGAGCGTGACCGTCGGAGAAGACTCTGTCAGGCCATAGCCCTGATAGACATTGAAACCGAAAGCGTAAAGTCCCGTAACATGCTCAAGTCTTGACGGTGCGCCGCCGCAGACAAGGGTCGGGAAGGTGTTGCCGAAGTTCTTTCTGATGCTTGCGAAAAGAACGTTACGAAGATCGATACCGTGAGCGAGAAGCTTATTGCTGAGCTTGACAAGCTTCTTAAGCGGTTCGGCCTTGCCGCGCTGAGCCGCCGCCGCCCAGATACCGTTATATATACCCTCGAGAATAAGGGGTACCGAGTTAAAGGCGTCGGGCTTGAACAACTGAATGTTCGGCAGAATATTTCTAAGGCTGTCGTTAATATAGATAACAGCATTCATATAGATCGAAGTCATTATATTACAGCTGAGCTCATAAACGTGGTTCATCGGAAGAACGGAGAACGAGGTCGCTTCCTGAGTGATGGTGTCAATGATACCGTCGACATTCGATGAGAAGTTATAGTGAGTGAGCATAACGCCCTTGTTTGCACCGGTCGTTCCCGAAGTGAAAACGATAGCGGCGACATCGTCTTTTTCTATCTTAGCGTCGATATAGCTTCTGTCGCCGTTTGCGATGAGCTCCTTACCCTTTTTGATAAGCTCGTCTATCGACATGAAGCCTTCGTCGTCGCACTTGCCGTTAAGTGTAAAGACGTTCTTGACTCTCTCGTCGTTCTGCATATGGAGCTTAGCTGTCTTGAAGTATGTCTTAGAGCAAAAAACAGCTTCGCAGTCGGCCTTTGTCATAAGCTTGCTGAGTTCGTAGTCTGTCAGCTCCTTATCAAGAGGAACTGAGATACCTACGCCGCAGGCAACGGCGAAGAATGAAACTATCCAGTTGAACGAACCCTCGCCGAGCATAGCTATATGCTTGCCGTGAAGTCCCATAGCGTTAAGAGCCGTACCGACAGCATAAATACTTTCGCAAAGCTCTCTCGATGTATGGTTGATGAGCTGATCCTTGTTCTTCTCGACTATGGCGAGTCTGTCACCGTATGTCGCGTAGGTTCTCGCTATAAGCGTCTGGAGTGTGTCAAGATCACCCATCATGTGTACTTTATGTCTTAATTTAATAAGTTCCGGATCTACTTTTTTGCCTTTCACTGTGATATGTCCTCCTGAATTTTATCTTAAATCGTCTAATCTGTCGAGAATTTCTCCGACTGTTATATCGGGATTTTCAATTCCTGTCATTATCGCCTTCATTGCGTTATCATGAAGCAGGTTGATCTGGTCGGCGGAGATGATATGTGTTCTGTACATATAATAGAAATCGGTTCCGCCTGTTTTCGCGTCGGGGACGGCGAACGTATAAAGCTGCATGGTGAATCTGCCGTTGCTGTATGCCTTGAATTCGGCGTCGAAGTTATGCTCCTTAATGGCGAAGCCTATCGGCATCCACGAGAACATAAAGGCTGACGGGCCTTGGGTCGACGTATAGCCGAATTCCTTCTGCTGAAGAAATCTCGCCTCAAGATACGGGAAGTTCATGTGTCTTAAGAGCTGATTGCGGCAGCTTGAAACCTTGTTGACAGCCTCTCTGAAAGTGTCCGTTTCCTCGGTTTTTACTCTTAACTGCAAAGGCTGAGCGACGCAGCCGCCCATCATCTTATCCTTGTAGACAGCGCGTCTGCTGCAAAGGAGCATATTGAGAACGTCGGGCGTTCTGTAATTCACCTTTGAAGCGTGCGCTCTCAAGCCGTAGAGGAACACGTTTTCGGGTATGACAAGCTCTTTCTTGCAGTATTCGTATATCTTTTCGGTGTCCTCAGCCGAGACGAAGCGGCGGACAATAGCCGTCTTGTCGTGGATGGGATCGAACACCTTGGGCACTCTGATATTCGGGTCTTTCTTTCTCGCTTTTTCGAGAAGATCGGGGCCGTGAACGCCGGCGTAGAACGGTTCGCCGTTATCATGCCAGTATTTTATATAGAAGTCTCTGTCCTTGCCGTGGAGTTTATCGTTGGCGAGATACTGGAATTCTCTTTGGATATGCTCCTCATATGAATTTATGGGCTTCGGAAGCTCCTCGCCGTTTTTGAGAGCTTTATAAACCGCGAGCAGATCGGCGTAGAACACCGCCTGACCGAGGGCATCGGTTATGAGGTGTGACGCGTTGAAATAAATGCCCGTTTTCGAATCATAGGTTCTGTAGAATATGACTCTGAAAGTTTCGCCCTTTAAGAATTTGATCGGTTTTTCGGCGTCTTTTGTGAGGTACGCATCCTCTTCCTGCTTGGTTTTAAATGACAACACGGGAATATTGTTGTTGCTGTATGTCGGTAAGAAATACTGCTTGAGGGTTTTGTCGACCTTGACAAAACGAAGTCTCAAAGCGTCGTTTCTCTGAAATTCGATATTCAGCGCCTTTTTAAGCAGATCGAAGTCAAGCTTCTCATTGACGACTATCGCCGACGGGATCTGAACTACCTGCTTATGGACGCTGTACTTGACCATTATATACATCGTCTGCTGAGACGGTATCAGGTCATACAGCTTATAATTGATATCCTTTGCCATATTATTCTCCAACCTTCCTTCATAATATATATTACATATCGTATCATTTCGCCCCAATTATACTAACACTTTAGAAAAAGCAAGTCAACGATTTTAGTTAAATTTAATACACCTGTCGCAGATGTGTCAGTTCATCAACAGATCGGAAACTAATTGTTCATTTAAGCGTAACAATTGTAACGCCGCTTTCACCCTCGCCGAACGTTCCGAGACGGAAACTCTTGACGGCGGGGTTGTGTCTCAAGTAGTCCTGTATACCTTTTCGAAGAACGCCCGTTCCTTTTCCGTGGATGATAGATATCTCGCTCATGCCCATTCTGATGCTGTGGTCTATGAAGCGGTCGACTTCCATTATACCCTCTTCGACGTTCATACCGCGAAGATCGCATTCGGTTTTCGCCGTGGCTGTGAGACGGCTTTCGTCTCTCGGCGGTCTGACGGTTCTTGTTTTCGGCTGTGACGTCTTCTTGCCCGAAATAAGGCGCAGATTATCTTTTTTGACACGCGTTTTGAGAAGTCCTGCCTGAACGGTGATAAGTCCGTTTTTGTCTTCGAGAGCGACGACTTCGGCTTCGTTGCCGATGTCTCTTATAACGACCCTGTCGCCGATCTTAAGCTCTCGCGGAAGAACATATTCTTCGGGGTCTTCGAACTTGGATATGACGGGGTTCGTTATCTCGTCAAGCTCGCCGAGGCTCTTTTTTATCTGCTGTCTCGCGCGTCTGGCAAGCTCGTTCGCGTCATTTGTTTTTGACTTTTCTTTCTTGAACTCGTCGAGATCAAAGAGCAAAGCGTGTGAAGCTCTCTTGGCTTTTTCGACTATTCTCATAGCCTCGCTTCTTGCCTTTTCTATCTCTTTTTCCCTGAGTTCGTCTATGCTCTCTTTATATTCTTTAGCCTTGGCTCTGTCGATTTCAGCCTGCGCTTTGAGGGATTCGGCTTCTTCCTTTTTGGTTTCGAATTCCTGTCGGCTCTTTTCGAGATTTTCGACGACATCTTCAAATCTCGTGTTTTCGCTCGAAACAAGCTCTTTCGCGCGTTCGACTATAGCCTTATCCATTCCGAGACGGGTCGATATTGCGAAAGCGTTGCTTCTTCCCGGTACTCCAATCAGTAATCTATAGGTCGGTCTGAGCGTTGAAACGTCAAATTCACAGCAGCCGTTTTCTATTCTCGGCGTACTCAGCGCGTACGCCTTAAGCTCGGCATAATGAGTTGTCGCCGCAACCTTTGCGCCTTGGAAGTGAAGCCTTTCAAGTATCGCCGTCGCAAGCGCCGCGCCCTCGACGGGATCTGTTCCGGCTCCCAACTCGTCTATCAGGACAAGACTCTTTTCGTCGGCGGATTTTATAATATCGATTATGTTCGTCATATGAGCCGAGAAAGTCGAAAGCGACTGCTCGATGCTCTGTTCGTCGCCTATGTCGGCGAGCACTCTGTCAAAGACAGAGATAACGCTCCTGTCGGCGACAGGTATCATCAGCCCGCACATTGTCATCAAAGTCAGCAAGCCTATTGTCTTGATTGAGACAGTTTTACCGCCGGTGTTCGGACCGGTTATAACGAGCGTGTCGAATTCTTCGCCGAGTCTGATATCCGTGGCGACGACTTTATCCTTGTCTATCAGAGGATGTCTGGCTTTTCTCAAATTTATAATTCCGCCGTCGTTAAGCTGCGGTACGGCGGCTTTCATGTCGTAGGCAAGCTTGGCTTTGGCGAATATCAGATTCAGCATGACAGCATTCTCGTAGCTTGACTTTATGCTTGAAGCGAACGAGCCCGCCAAAGATGAAAGCTCCGCTAAAATTCTGTCTATCTCGTCTTTCTCCTTGCCTTGGAGAACTTTTATCTCGTTATTTGCCTCGACCACGGCGGTCGGCTCGACGAATACGGTTGCACCGCTCGATGAAGTGTCGTGTACCAGGCCTGAAACATCTCCGCGGTTTTCGATCTTGACCGGAACGACGTATCTTCCGTTTCGCATGGTGACGATCGGCTCGCGCAGGTATTTCGAGACGGTCTGAGAGTGGGTCATCTTGTCGAGCTTTTCCCTGACCCTCGCCGACGCCGCGCGGATCTTTCTTCTTATATCGTAAAGTTCCGGTGACGCATTGTCGGAGATCTCCTCCTCGCTGATTATCGCCGAGGTTATCTTATCCTCAAGAAATTTGTTCGGCAGCAATGCCGAGAAAAATCCGTCGATATGAGTTTTGACGGCGCTGTCGGAATGCCAGTTCGACAGCGATCTTATCACGCAAAGATCCTCCGCTATGTATAAAAGCTCGGGTATGTTCAGCACTCCGCCCGCCTCGGCCCGGCTGACGGCGTTGTTGACATTTCGAAGTCCGCCGAAGTTCGGTGCTCCGAATTTTGCCATCAGCATATGCGCGTCCGCCGTCTGATCAAGCAGGGTCTGAACCGCCGATAATCTCGTTACGGGTTCAAGCTCCAATGCCGCCTGCCTTGCGTCGTCGCAGGTTGTGTGCGCCGCAAGCAGTTCGAGTATTTTTTCAAGCTCCAACGCTCTGCAATGCTTATCCATTTTGCATTTTCTCCCTTTTATTCTATTATCTTATAAAAATCAAGTGTTTTGTATTTTCTCATTGTTACTCTAAGAAGATATTCTTCGACGGCTTCGCCGAATTCTCTCATCGCGCCCTCCTTTAGGCTGAATGAGAACAGCTTGTCGCTGTCGGAAAAAGCGACGTGTCTCATGGCTGTGACCGTGCTTATCGAAAGCGGCAGGTTATACTGATTATCGTTGCACTTATCGCAGAAAAGTTCGCCGTTCGCCGTGTTGAAATACATGGTGTCGCTCTCGAACGCTCCGCATTTTCCGCAGCAGAGCAGGTCGGGCATATATCCCGACATGACGAGGAAGCGAAGCTCGACTATCGGCTTGAGAAGCTTTCTGTCGCGCTTTCCGTTTTCGAGCAGGTAACAGGCGTTCAATAATAATTTAAGGTACTCGTCGGCCTCTTCTTCTCTCGGCGACAGCTCCGCGGCAAGCTCGCAGAAGTATTGACCCAAGGCAAGCGCCTGTATGCTGTCGCGAAGCCCGAAGAATGTCTCCTTCACCGTCGCTTCTTCGACGGAGAACACTCCCCTGCCCGAATATATATCGTAGTCGCAGTAGCAAAAAAGCTGAGTGGCGACGCTTTTTCTGTTTCTCGGACTTTTTGCGCCGTGAGCAAAAGCCCTGATGACGCCTTTTTTCTGCGTCAGCAGGGTCACAAGCTTATCGTTTTCCGATATTGTCTGTTCACGGATCACTATGCCGTTCGTTCTTATGTGCATCGTTAACGTCCTCTTCGTCGGGATTCTCCTCAGCGGTTTCCGTCGCCTCGTAGAATTTGATGTAGTCCGCTATTTTTCCCGTGTTCAAAAAGTTGAGCCAGAGCTCGTTTCTGTCGTCCATATTAACACCGTCCTGAATGTTTTGTTATATTTTTTGAACATTCACGGACGATATTACATGGAAATTTTTATCATATTTTCTTTCGGTCTCAAAAGGTCGGGAAGCTCATACTTGCCCGTACCCGATAAACGAGTTCTTAATCCAAGCCGAAATTGTGGATCAGACCTTCGCGGTTGCGCCAGCCTTCCTTGACCTTGACCCAGCACTGAAGATTTATTCGGCAGTCGAAGAATTTTTCCATATCCTGCCGCGCGTAGGTCGAAATTCGCTTGAGCATCGCGCCCTTTTTGCCGATTATGATGCCCTTGTGGCTCTCTTTTTCGCAGTAGATAACCGCGTCAACATCCATTATGTCGCTGTCGGGACGCTCTTTCATGCCCTCGATGCTGACAGCCGTTCCGTGGGGGATCTCCTTGTCGAGCAGGCGCAGCATCTTCTCCCTGATAATCTCGCCGGCGATGACTCTTTCGGGCTGGTCGGTCAGCGTGTCGTCGGGGAAATAATGCGGCGACGGAAACGCGAGCTTGTCAAGCTCCGCCATAAGCTCGTCAACGCCGTCGTTTTTTATCGCCGAAACGGGAACGACCGCGTCGTAGTCGTAATATTTCGACATTTCGAGTATTCGGCCCATAAGCTCGCTCTTATCCTTGAGCGTGTCGATCTTATTTATCGCGAGAATAACGGGCATCTTCTCTTTCTTGAACTTGGCGATAAGCTCCGCTTCGGTCTCGCGAAGTTCACCCGACGGCTCGACGACAAACAGGCAGGCGTCAACGCCCGATATGCTGTCGGAAACCGCCTTGACCATCTTCTCGCCGAGTTTTGTTCTCGGTCTGTGATAGCCCGGCGTATCGGTGAAGACGAGCTGAATTTCGTCCCTTGTGAGAACGCCCATGATCTTCGTTCTTGTGGTTTGCGGCTTGTCCGAAACTATGGCTATCTTCTGACCGAGCATAACGTTCAGGAGTGAAGATTTTCCGACATTCGGACAGCCGACTATCGCTATAAAAGCTGTTTTGGTTTCTTTCATTTATGTTACCTTTCTCAGTTACCGAAAATTCTGTCAAGCAGCGAGAACAGTCCCCAACGGCCGGGAAGGTCGATGTCGGGCGATGTCGTTGTGTCGCCGTTCGTCTGTCCGTCGCTTGTCGGTTCTGTCTGAACGAGCGGCTTGCCCCAATACTTCAGTGTGACCTCTGTTCCCTTGGGATAGCTTTCGCCCGCTTTGAGCGAATATTCGCTGACGGCTCCCGTTTTCTTGAAGCCGTTGTTATAGATTTCCGTTCTGTTGACAGCGAATCCGAGCGCGGTCAGCTTTTCCGCCGCTTCGTCAATATCCATCTTCTTGACATCTATCATGGTTATCATTTCGATGCCCTTGCTGATATAAACGGTGATGGTTGAGCCTTCGGGGACTTTTTCGTCCGCCGCTACGCTCTGTTTGAAAACATAGTCTTTTCTGACCGTGTCGCAGTAATCGTATTCGTACACGATATTATATTTCCTTGCATATGCGGAATTGCTTTCGATATATTCACGCGTCAGCTCATAGAAGTTCGGAACGCTGACATAGCGTATATCTTCATCGGAATTCGCGTCCTTGTTTATCGGAAGAAACGCGAAGGACGAAAGCGCATTGTCGAGCGACGGAGCGTCAAACACCTTATAAAGAACCGTTCCGTAGAGAAGCATAACTATCAGAACGCCGACAACGGCGACCGAAATCGCCACCGTCACTCCGAGGACAACGGGATTTCTCGGCTTTTCGCGCTCCTCTTTTATCTTTTCCTTAAGCTCTTCATTGGCGCTGCTTACGCTTTTTTTCATTTTTCTCTGCGCCTGAGCGAGCTTTGAATTTTCCTGCCTTATCTGTTTTTCGCGAAGCTTTTCCTGCTGTTTCTGCGCCTTGAGCTGTTTCTGCTTTTCCGCTTCCTGCTGAAGCTTTATCCGCCTTTCTTCGGCTTCCTTTCTTCGGCGCTCGGCTTCCTCTTTAGCTCGTCTTTCCTGCTCTTTTCGCAGCTGTTCGGCTCTTTCGAGTTCTTCGAGCTTATCCCTTTCGCTTATCGTGACCGCTTTCGGCTGAACCGTTCTTGTCTGAGGAATCGCCTGTTTCGGCTTGACGATTTCGGGAGTTTCCCTTATCGGCTGCGGTTTTTGCTTTTCGCTCGTTCTTATGCGTACCCCGAACTGTTGTCCGGCGGCAGGCGTCGCGACTCTTGTCACGCTTGAGGGCTTAGCTTCGAACGGGACGAAGACATCGCGAATCTCCGCTATGCTCTTGACCCTGTCCTGAGGCATGAGGGCAAGACAGCCTGTTATGAGATTTCTCACGCTGTCGGGTATTCTGCTCTTTTCTTCGTCGGTGAATTTGATTTCGCCGTCGTTCATTCTCATCGGAGCGGACGGAAGCTCCCTGCCCGTGAGAAGCTTATATATGAGAGCGCCTATGCTGTATATATCCGTCCACGCGCCCTGCTGCCAGTTGAAGCCGTACTGTTCTATAGCCGAATAGCCGTCAAAAACCGAACACATTATATCGTTCTTGGTCGTTCTGACCTGCGGTATGGCAAAGCCCACGATCTTAAGGCTTCCGTCCG
>USMJ01000027.1 GCA_900555805.1 uncultured Oscillospiraceae bacterium
GCGGTAGCCGCCCGTCAGGGCGGTGAGTGCCGCAGGCGATTGTGAGGGTATCCCCGCAGCGACAGCGGAGCGGGATGTCCGAACGATCGCCCCGCTGCTGTCGGGTTTGGTTTTGCTGGAATCTGGTGCTCGGCTGTATGCGCCGCAGGAGCCGCGAGCCACCTCCGACGCCGTCAGGCGTTGGAGGTGTACGAGCGGCTCCCCGTCGATGAAACTTTGATTCAGATTAAAAGTTTGCAGGCTGATGGAATTCGGCGGTAAGCTCACCCAATTGCGCGGACTCGGGCTCACAGAAATTAAATGTCGACTTAGACCGTGCACGGCAGACGATTTCCTCGTCCGCCGTGTCAATATAAGTTTTGCGTTATTTCCGGGCTTTTTTCGACAGATATTTTCGTTCTCCGTCTCGAAATCAAGACCTTTCTTTTCGCATTTTCTTTTGAGTTTCTCTATTCTCGCTTTTTCTTCAAGGCGCTTGTTTTCTTTCTCTTCGAGTTTCGCCGCTTCTATTGGGTCTATCCATGTCTCGCTGTTTTCTTCGGCGAGCTTTTTCTTTCTTTGCATAAGTCCGGATGTTATCTCACTGAGATATTTCTCAACCTTTATCTGAGACACGATAACAGCGAGCATAATGCCTGCGGCAGCCTCAAAACCGAGGAAACACCAGCTTATCGCCGACTGACATTCGGGTGACGCGCTCCCTTGTGTAGTATAATACATCAGTATCACTGCAGGCAGCGGAACAGTGAACGCTATCGAACAATAGAAGTTATAGGAAAACAGCACCCATATCATCTGCCCCTGAACGCTCATTTAAGGGATAGCGAAAAGCAGGATTCCCGAAAGGGTGATAAGCGGAGCGGATATCAGAATACACGGTCTGAGCTTGCCCTGCTTTGTGTGGGTTCGGTAGATTATGATTCCCATGATTACGTTAGTTACGGCGTCGAGTATTTTCGACACGACGGGATATATTATCAGAAATCTTCCGTCAAGCCACGCTGTCGCGGAGCACACGTCGGTATAGTAAACATTAAGATACTGCGCCACGAGAGTCTGAAAAAGAAACGGACCGAGCAGAGCGAATAGATAGCCTATCCACTTTTCGCTCTTTGAGACGTTTTCCGTCTTTATTCGGCTGTTAAGCAGCGGATTTTACCATATACTGCGTTTAGTTTTTTCTCTAATAAATCTCCACCTCAATCAAGCTTTGCGTCTTTTGACAGCTTTCCGTGATAAAACATGTTGGCTAAGTTTGTCGGCGAAGAGTAAACTTTCGCTCGCTTTATCGCCGATCTGACTTTACTTTTATCGAACGGGATATCCGTCAGCGAAAAGGCGCTTATGCTTTCGGCGAGTTCGTCTATGCTGTGTTTTCCGTCGGATCTTATTGCGACAGTTTTGCTATCGCCGGGTAAGATGTCAAAGAAATTGTCGCTGAACGGCTCGGATGTTATCCTGCTGTCGATCTTAACTAAACGGACGAACGCGTCCGTTGTCAGGGTTATCGAAAGACCGCTCTTTTCTTTTGATATTTCCGTCTTTAACTTCGCTTTCGGCAGGTCGAGATTTTTCTCCTTGCCGAACAGAAGAACTTTCTGCTGAACAAGCTTTCCGTCCTTTATGAGCCTTGCCGCTAAGCCTGTTCGCTTAAGGTCGAATTTTTGCCGAATCCCCTCCATGCTTATTTCGAACAGGCAGAGATTTTCCGCCGCACCGACGACTTTCTCCTTGCAGTCGCTTTCAAGCGTACCTTTATAAAAATCAAATATTTCATATTCGACCGTTATTTTCTCAGGCGCTCTCAGGTCGTTCAGGGCGAATATTTTTATGTACTCCCGACCGTCTTCGACCGAGACGGCGAGCGGTGAATTGAAGTGTCTCGCGCCGTATTGAAGCGCTTTATAGTTTCCGTAGTAGTCGAGGCTTGACCACGAACAAACGCCCCAGCAGTCGTTGAACTGCCAATACATCGAGCCGTTGCATCTGCCCTTGTTTCTTCGCCAGTGCTCCGTCGCGTCGGATATGCATTCGTTCTGCGTGACCTGTGAAAGATAGACGAGATCTTCGAAGCGCTTCGGCAGGTCGAACCTGCTCGCGATATAATATATCATTTTGTCGTTTCCGTTGGCGCATTTCTGATGAACCTTGAAAACCTCGCTCGAAATTGAATAGTCCGACGGCTCGGCGAACTTCTCTATCGCTTTCATGTCTGGCAGGCTTTCAAAGCCGAATTCGCTGCAAAAGCGCGTCATTCTCTTGCGGTAGTAGTCCATTGGCTTTAAGCCGTGCCACACGCCCCACAGGTGAGTGTCGCCGACGTTGTCACTGTCTACGCCGCTATTATGCGAAACTCCCACAGGCGAACCCGGGGTATACGGCGTTGCGCCGTCATATTTTCTTATCTCGGGCTCGAGTATGCCGTAGAAGAACTTTTCCGTCCAATCGACATATTTTTTCATATGTACCCAAGCCATGTGCATTTGCTCAATTTCGTTGTTGCCGTTCCAGACCGCGAGCGATGGGTGGTGACACAGGCGGCTGACGTTATACTTGACTTCTTCCCTGACATTTTCGAGGAAGCTTTCATCAAAGAACGGATAAGCCTGACAAGCGAACTGAAAGTCCTGCCAGACGAGTATTCCTTTCCTGTCGCACATTGAATAGAATTCGTCGCTTTCATAATATCCGCCGCCCCATATGCGAAGCATATTCATGTTGGAAAACAAAGCGGCGTCTATCAGCTTTTCGAGTTTATCTTCGGTGAATCTCGTTATAAAGCTGTCGGGCGGTATGTAGTTTGCGCCCTTTATGAAAAGCGGAACTCCGTTTAATATGAATTTGAAATTCCGACCGTATTTGTCTCTTTCTCTGTCGAGCTCTACCGTTCTTATGCCGATACGCTTTTCTTCGCTGTCCACTGTTTCACCGTGCGCTTTGACAATAACTTTGACCGTATAGAGTGGCTGTTCGTCTTTTCCCGAAAGTTCGCGCGTCCACCAGAGTTCGGGATTGTCTATTAAGAATTCGGCGGCGCTCCCCTGTTTTGTCTCACACTTTCCGTTCGGGCTGATAAGTTCGGTTTCGCACTCATACTCCCCATACCCCATAATATCGGCTTTCGCCTTTATCACAGCAGTATTATTCGATAGTTTCTGGGTCACGGCGAGATATTCTATCTTCGCGGTGTCGGCAAATTCAAGCTCAATATCGCCCGTTATACCGCTGCACGGAAGAATCGGGCCCCAGTCCCAGCCGAAATGGCACTGCGGCTTTCTGATATGGACGATTCCGTTCTGACCGTTTGAGTTCATCGGCGCAGGAAGTTCATTATATCTTTTCTCGACATATCTGACTGGTGAAAAGAAAACGATCCTGACGGTGTTTTCACCCGAATGAAGATAATTCTTCACGCTTTCGTTGTAAGCTCTGAAGCAGTTTTCGCCGTGAAACGCAAGGCGTTCGTTTACATAGACGTCGCATACCGTGTCGAGCATTTTGCAGCAAAGCAGAATATCGTCGCTTCGCATTTCGCCGTCGGTCACGGAGAATTTTTTCGAGTATTCCCAGTCTTTTCTGCCGACCCATGCGACCTTGCTTTCGTTCAGTCCGACGAACGGGTCGGGAATATCGCCGTTCGCCATAAGGTCAAGGAAATTACAGCCCGGAACTGTTGCGTTTTTCCACACGCTTTCGCCGAGCTGTCTGAATTTCCATTGCCCGTTCAGTGTTTTTTTCATGTGTTTTTCCTCCTTGGGTTTGTATGTTCGGGCAGTGAAGCGAGTGCCGTACGAATGCCGCAGATCGGACTTACCGTCGAATAAAAATTTTCCGCTGTGTGTAAGCTGATGCAAAAACTCAAAGCCGCACAAGCTTCGACTGTGCGGCTGAAAGTTCAGTTCTGATTTAAGCTGTCGTCGTTATCCTCTTCGCCTTTGAGATAAGCGCGGATATATTCGAAAGCGGCGTCCTCGCCGTGTTCGCTTAAAATCGTCAGCATTTTTTCTATTTCCTGCGAAGTCTCGGGGTGCATTGTTCGTTTATCCTTACCCCGAAGAAAGTATTCAAGCGGATACTGTTCAGTGTATTCGCCGCCCCTGTATATTTTGCTTGCGGCGACCCTGTCACAAAACATTTCGGCGACATATCTTCTCGGCATTTTGACGGGCATAACCTTTCCGAATTTCGGGTTATAGTCCGACCAATATTCGAAATGATGTTTATTTCTTCCTTTGTGGTGAAGCCATGCCGTCGAATAGCCGAACAGCTCCCTTTCCTTTTCGTTCGGGCTTCTGTTTCCCATATAATACTTCGCGCCCGATTTAAATTCGGCAGGCGAATATTTTGAAAGATCATGCCGAAGACCCTGCCATCCTATTCCTGCCTTGAAGCAGTGGCGGATGACGGCATGTCTGTGTTTTGTGATGGTTTTGAAGTGACCGACCGCTTTTAACATTTTATCACCTTGCCGTTAGAGATTGACGCTGACAGTCTTGCCCGACGCCTTATATCTGACCTTGTTACATTTGACGTACGACATGACTTTATACTTAGTCGAAGCCTTCGGCTCGACCGCAAATTTTGTCGAAGATGTCACTCCGACGTACACATATTTTTTAGTGTTCGCGTTATATGAATATATCATATATCCGTCCGCGCCCGTGACCTTTTTCCATGAAAGAGTATAGCTTTTGCCGCTCTTTGCGCTCTTGAGGGACGAGACGTTCTTCGGTAAAGTTGTCGCTTTGAGTTTGTCTGAGAACTCGCCGCAGAGCTTGGTTTTGCCGTTCTCCGAACAGGCTCTTATTTTATATGTCGCCTCGGAAGCCGACTTCTGCTTTGTGACCTTATATGAGTTTGTTTTCGTTTCGCCGAGCTTCATATATTTTCCGTTTGAGCCGAGTTTATATATTTCATATCCGCTCGCTCCGTTCACGGCGTTCCAGACTAAGGTATAGGACGATTTGTCATGCGGCGTGAATTTCAATCCGCCGACTTTGCCCGGTAAGGTCCTGACGGTTATCTTACTGCTGTAAGTGCCTTTATATTTAGCGCCGTCGACCTTTGAATACGCTCTGACTGAATATTTATATGAGCCGCCTGCCGAAAGGTTTTTAAGCGTATAGCTTGTTTTGGTTGTCTTTCCGACATAGACATATTTCTTCGCCGCCAAATCGTATCTGTAGATATAATAACCTGCCGCAGAGGACGCTTTCGACCAGGTGAGCTTCGCGGAAACGGTTGTTATTCCCGAAGCTTTGACATTTTTGACTTTCGCCGGACCTGTCGAAGCCGAAAGAACGGATGAATAGTCGCTGTAGTAGTTATCTCCGTTTGACTTAACTATCGCTTTGACTTTGTATTTAGCTCTTGTATTAGCTGAAAGTCCGCTGTCGGTGTATGAATTTGTGCTGACTTTAGCTATTTTCGAATACTTGCCGTTTGAGCCGAGCTTATAGACGGCGTAGCTCGTCGCGCCTGCTGTCTTATTCCATTTTATGATGACCGACGAGCCTGTTGTCTCCGATACTTTAAGTCCCGACGGAGCGGCCGCCGCTGTCTTGACGGTGATCGTTGCCCCTGCGTAGTCGGCGCTCACGCCGTTTATCTTCGCTTTGGCGACGATTTCATAGCGATAACTCTGCGCCGCGCCGAGTTTTGCGTCGGTATACTCCGTTGACTTCGTTTCGCCGAGCTTGGCGTATCTTCCGCTTGCCGCGTTGTATTTATAGATCTCATAGACATAGGCGCCGCTTTCGGTGTTCCACTTGATTGTGACGCTGTTCGCTTTCGTTGCGCCCTGTCTGAGATGTGAAAGCGCTTTATGATAAGCGGAACACTTGACCGCCTGTGAAAGCTCGCCGAAGCGCTTGACTCCGTTTATATTGCCGTACGCGCGGACTTTGCAGTTAAAGGAAGTTCCTGCCTTAAGGCTCGAAACCGTATATGTGTTTGCAGTGACTGTTTTATAAAGTACATACTGTCCCGAGGCGTTCGTTGTGTATATTTCATACCCTGCCGCACCTGTGACAGGCGTCCACTTAAGGGTGACGGAGTTTGTGCTTCTCGCTGAAACATAAAGTCCGCCGACTTGACAAGGTCCGTCCGTAACGGATATTTTTACAGCGTCGTAAAGACCCTTTGACGTGTAGGCGCCGATGACCGCCTTACCTGCATTGAGCGCCGTCAGGCTTCCGTTCGCATTAACTCTGACGACGGAGGGATCGCTCGAAACGAACGACGGCTTTTCGGAGGCGTTCACATTATAAGCGAGCGTAAAGTTACTTCCAAGCATAACAGACTTTTCCGAGGAAATATCAATGTAGTCGCAGCAGGCATACCCCGTGTACGACGCACCGTTATAACTGAATGTTATCTGATACCAATAAGGATATGAGAGGAAGTTATATTTTCCCGCGGAATTTATGACCTTCGAGAGAATTTTGACAGTTGTTCCGTTAGGGACGGAGACGATCTTGCTGCTGCTCGTGTTCGGCTGTGACCTTATATTCAGCGACGAGACATTTATGGTTCCCGTCTGCCCTGCCGAATCCTTGAGAGAAAACGATGTCGCCTGAGCCGCCGCTCCGGGCATATTGTTATAGACGGGAATCTTGAACACGCGCTTAAGGCTCATCAGCGAAAGCGCGTTATATGTGTTATAGGTCGTGTTGCTCTGGAAATACGCGCCCGAGGTGTCGGACATATACTGATGCATATAGGTCTTTGAGACGGCGTTGGGCGAGACGTTGAAGCGCTGAAAATATCCCGTGTCCTGACCTTTTGATATATAGCCGCTCGCTATGAATTCCGCGCCGCCCGTGATGGATTTTTCGGGATCCGTCCACGGCCTTGAGAACGAAGTAGAATTCTTTGAGCCGCCCTTCGCATAGCTGAGTCCGTTCTTTATCGGCTGAGGCCCCGAGGTCGCGCCGATATTATAGAAGTTATAATATCCCTCATAGCCCGGATATTTTCCCGTGACCGAGCCGCTTCCCTTGACGCCGACTTCGTTGATTATCTTTGAAGCTAAGTGACAGGGGTTGACGTTATACTTCTTTCCGGCGTTATATATAGCCTGAGAATATTTTATTTTGAGCGTTTTCTGGTTGCCCTTTGTGTCATAATATGTGATCTTTTTATTGCTCATGAACGAGCCCTTGAGCACCTGTTCAACGACATCGACCGTCATCGCCGATGAGAACGAAAGCTGTTCAAACTGAAAGATTCCGCTTTCATTCAGAAAGTTTCTCGGATCGAGGAAGTAGCTGACGGCGTGAGCGTTCGCGCGGACAAAGCCTGCGTCATACTGGGTATATTTACCTGTTGACGGGTTATAGTCGCCGCTTTCTCGGCTTTTGAACACATCGCCTGCCGAGGTCGAAACGAGCGATCTTTCGCCGTCGTTTTCGTTCGCGACAACGTCGCTCCAGTTAAGTCCCGTGTTCACCGCCTGAAACGTCCAGTTCGGATATTTTTTGTGAAGCTCTCTTAAATAGGGCTTATAGCTGTTCGGGAAAGCCGCTATCTGACTTTCGAAGCTGTTCGCCGCCGAAACCGCGAGCGAAAAAGCCGAAAGCGAGGAAACGACCATAATAAGAGCCGTTATAAGCGCCGTTAATCTTTTTGTTCCGTTTGATTTCATTTTTACCTCCTGCCGCCCGTGCGGCCGTTTAACCGATTGCACACATACAAGCCGACCGCCGCAATGCGGCCTGACCCGTTTCTATACTTTTGCTTATCTATTATACAGAACGCCGCGAACTTTTTCAACAACAAACGACGCTTTTTTGTACGGGAAAGTTAAATCTGAAATGAATTTTTTGAACACGGACTTGATTTTTTGTGCTAAAGTGTATAATATATATGTATATATATCTATTCATTTCCATCGGAGGTACAATTATGTTATCCAAGATCACTGCGTTTTTTGTCTCGGTGTTTATGTTCTTTTCTTCGATAATCCCCGGTCTGTTCAAACAGCTCGGTATCGGAAACAAGTTCTTCGACATCGCGACAGATGTCGGAAAATATGTCGAGACGCATCTCCCTGTTTTCAACAAGCTTTTCGCCGACATGGGCGAAGCTTTCAAGGCGACGGCTATTGAAAAGGCTATCCCCTGCACGGTTCTTCTCGCTGACGGAACAACCGAAGAAGCGACATATATCGACTTCAACGGAAACTTCGGCTATATGATCCTTTCAAAGGATTACTACATCTACGCTTATAAGAGCGAGGGCGATTTCGCTCAACTCAAGGGCGCAGAGAAAGTATATTACAGCGTAACCGACGGTTTCGGATACATAGACGAAAACGGCAGTTTTGTCTCCTTCGGGCTCGAGGGTATGGGCGCAGATGAGTCTTTCACGTACGAATATCTTGTCGAATATTTCAAATATGTCTCACAGGACGGTTCTCTCAAGGACACCGACGAATATGTCAAGGGTCAATACGGCGACGGATATGAGCTCGTTTCGGAGTATGAACTCGGCGACTTCGACTATTCCACGCAGATGTCAACCTCGGTCTATAAGGAAATTCCCAAGCCGGGCTGGGTCACAAGCGAGGGCAACTGCTCGCTTCAGTCTATCTACGCCATGATGAACTATTATCAGAAAAAGGCCGGCACCGTCACGCCCGAAAAATATTCGGCTCTCCCCTCAAGTGACGTCAAATCGAGAATATATGCCGACCGCGACCCGTTCTTCAACGAGTTCAAGGACAATGAGAACTATCTCATCGAGGGATACAACAGAAAGACCGGAAAATGCACGGGCTTTGTCGTTCCGGCAATGTATAAGACGATCAGAACATTCTGCATCAACAACTACGGATACAAAAACGGCGGAACAAACCCCGATAACTTCAAATATATAGTCGAAAACGTGTTCAACACATATAACGTAGCACCGACAGTTCTCAAAGAGCATGTCGATCTCAAGACTTTCCAGGCGGTCGTCGTTCCCCATCTCAAAGACGGACTTCCCGTTCTCTGGTCGATGAGCTACAGCTCGACCTACGGCAGCCACACGGCAGTCATAACAGGCTACAAGATATACACCAAGACGGTCGAGGTCAACGGCTTCAAGATTCTCACCGACAGAATCGTTCTTCTCAAGCTCAACGACAACTGGTCACCCAACGGAAACTATTTCGACTACACAAGATACACAGTCGCGACAGGCTCATTCTATACGCTTGACGACTGAGTTTCGGATAAACAGCATAACGCCCGTGAGGTTTCGGCTTCACGGGCGTTTTTGTTTGGGGTACGGGGTAGCGGGTGCGTGAGGCAAGTTGCCCGGTCGGCGGATGGTCGGTGATGAAGGCAAAACCCGCAGTTCGCTTGCGAACCGCGGGGCCGCAAGCCGCAGGCTTGCGGCGG
>USMJ01000028.1 GCA_900555805.1 uncultured Oscillospiraceae bacterium
CTTCTGTCAATTAAAATATATAAAATTCAACCGCATCCGAAAAGATGCGGTTGCTGTATACGCTGTTATAATTTATGAAATCTTGCTGACGGTGATCTTAAGATCGGCGTCAACCGAGATCAGGAATTCATGGGTTTCAAATATGCCGTCCTCTTTCCACTGCTGACCGTATTTGAAGGTTAGCGTTGCATCGCCCTGTTTTACTGATTTGAACTTCATATACTGAGTTCCGCCTGATCCTGATACCGGCTTATTAAAGCGTGGTGTTTTGTCGGCGACATATTCTTCGCTGACGAAAGTAACACTGTCATTGTCAAGAGTATACTCCCATGAACAGCCTGTCGTGACATTAGCCGGGAAACTGAACTCGACTTCTTCTTTGACGATCGCATACGCCCAGCCGTCGCCTTTAACCTCGGGAACAAAGTGGCTTCCGCCTGCGGTTATGCCTAAAAGAGCGAGTATTGACATGAAGAAGGCGATAATTTTATTGAAAATTGCCGACATGATATTCAGATCCTTTCCCTTTTTAACTCAAATTACTGCTTTGCGCCGTTGTCGAACATTTCGAGAGCCTTTACACTCGCTGCGAAACAGCCTGCGATACCGTCTTTGTTGAGGTTATCATAAGTGTCGCGTCTTGTGTGATAATATGATTCGAGCTTATGGTTAAGTCCTGTGACACCCGTCGCTCTGAACCCGGCCTGGGCGAACGCTGCAGAGTCGGTTGCGCCGCCGAGCGGGGGTACCCAACCCTTAAGGCAAGGTATGTCAAGCTCCTTGCATGCCTCCATGAACAGATCCGAAACGTCTTTGTCCGCCTTGACGGTACCGTTGAGGTCTCTGTAGTTCGTCATGAGGTACTTGGGGTCGTGAATTGTGTCGTATGAGAAAATGAATGTCGGGACATCGTCGAACTCGCCCTTGTGCTTCTCGCACCAAGCCTTTGCGCCTCTGAGACCGGCTTCTTCGGAGCCTGTGAGGATAACGCCGAGTTCGGTGTTTTCAAGCTCGATGCCCTCGTCCTTGAGAGCCTTGAGAACAGCTATGCCCATGTAGCAGCCTGTGAGGTTATCGTTCGCGCCGTCGACGACTCTCTTCTTGTTCCACATGAAGTAGAGACCGAACCAGAACGGAACGAAAATAAGGCCGATAAGTCCGAGCTTTGTTGCGACAGCCGCGTCGACTGCGCCTGCGAGCTTGAGGATTGAGATAACGATGAAATAAAGAGCGCCGACGCCGCAGATTATAGCATGGCTTTCAAAGCCTACGCCGCCGAGCTTATAGTTGACAGGCCACTCCCAAGCCGCGTCGGGATGACCGTTGAAGAATACTCTGCGCTTGACTTCGCCCTTGCACTTCTTGACAGCCGTAACGTTATGGCCTGTCTTTTCGGGGAAGAGAAAATCGACGGTCTTTTTATAGAGACCAAACTGTAAAAATGCGAGCGCAAGGCCGAAAACGATAAGAATTATCGAAGCGACCGGAACAAAGAAATATGCGGCAAGCGCAAGGAAGCAGCAGGTTATGGTTATGTATATCCAACCGTAGAATGAGCCGGGATTTTCCTTAAACGACTCGACATCCGCTCTCTCGCATCCGCATTCATCTTTGAGAACCTGAGCCATGTATTCGCATGCCTGTTTCTCGCCGACCGAACCGGGGTCTCTCTTTTCCATGTCCTTACAGATATGCGTGATCTCATCGACCATGTAATCTGCATAACGGTCTTTTTTGCTGATAATTGACTTTAAATCCATTATGTATCCTCCCGTTGTTCTTCCAATATGAATGTTCCCTTATCATTCATATTAAAAAAACCTTAAAAATTTTACAACAATAATTTTATACTAAATTTCAGCTCTTGTCAATTAAAAAACGGTTAAAAGTGACAAAAAACAAGACCGCAGGTTTAACCTGCGGCTCTGATGTTTAAATTTCGCTCTTATTCGCCGACCGAGCTTATAAGTTCGACAAGTTTCTCTTTCGGGACGTACCCCACGGAACGGCCGACTATCTCGCCATCCTTGAAGAGAACGACATTGGGAATGCTCGAAACGCCGTAACCGAGAGCCAGATCCTGCGCCTCATCGACATTGAGCTTGGCGACCTTGATCTTGTCGGCGTATTCCTCCGCAAGCTCCTCGATCGTCGGCGCAAGCATACGGCAAGGACCGCACCATGTCGCCCAAAAATCAACAAGCACGGGCTTATCGGACATTATGACTTCATCTTCAAAATTCTCGTTTGTGAGTGTAATTTCCATTGATATCTTCCTTTCCTGAGCTTTTCTGTGGTTAGTTTAGCACGAAAGTCGGGAATTATCAAGGATTTTGGTGGAAAGTATCTTATACATTCTTATATCAAATGTATGAGATACTATACAGGCATCCCGGCATGTTATTCCAAAACATGAAATACTCCTCAGCCATTGAATCTTTTTTACAAAATATGGTTATATATGTATAAGCATCACCCAGCGTTTGGTTATAATAGCCTTCATTATTATTCCAGTAATCAATTTTGCAATTCTTATTTTCAATTGTAACATTTTCCAAACGATCCATGTCGCTACACGCATACTCATATATGTGCGTCACATCTTCTGTAAATTTTACGTCCGTTATGAATTCAAAGATAGAAAATCCTTCATAGTCTGTTTCGATGTTTCCACATATTGTTAGATATTTTATTGATGACATAGCTACACCGCCAAAGTCTATTGATTCGATAGGCCATAATGTTCCTGACCCGTAAATTGAAAGTTCATATTTATCATAATCTTTAGCCGGCCTAATTTCAAACGTAGCCGTATCTCCACACGCTCCGCTGACAAGCGGCTGTGATTTTGCAAACGATGAAACTACATTATTTATTATACCATGATTATAAAGTTGTATAACAACTACGCTTATAACCAAAACCGCCAACAATGCGCACCCTGAAATTATAAAAATTTTTTTATTTACTTTTTTACTTTTAATATTGCCCGTATTACTATTCATGCCCTTGTCTTGAGTGATATTATAAGCTGGCGCATTATAACTATAACTGCCGTTATTTGCAGCGGACACATCGATATCGGATAAGACAGTAGTTTCATCATCATCTCCCCCTGCCCCACTTGAAATCTCACTACCGCAAAACGGGCAGAACCTTCCGTTTTCATCTATTTCCGTTCCGCATTTTTCACAAATCATAACTGTCCTCTTTTCTCAATTTATAATTAAAATTGTACTTAATGCCCGACAGTTCTTAACATAGTTTTTTATCGCACCAATGCAGAAAAATTTAAATAACTGTCGATTCGTGTTTTAAGTTATCACACAAAATACCATAATTCAATAAAGTAGAAACCAACGGTTTTTAAAACGGAATGAATGGTTACAAAAACAAAACTGCCGCAAGCGCAGCAGTTTCACTCTAAATATAGTAACTATAATATATCTCTAACCCTTACTTCCCGTCGCGTTCTCTGATTACGAACCGAGTCGGGGTACCTTCAAGACCGAAAACTTCTCTTATCTGGTTTTCGAGATATCTCTGGTAGCTGTAATGGAAAAGTTCTTTTTTGTTGACAAAGCAAACGAATGTCGGTGGTCTTGTCGACGCCTGTGTCATGTAGTATATCTTAAGTCTTCTGCCCTTGTCCGTCGGCGGCTGAACTCTCGCCGTCGCCGAGGCTAAAACATCGTTGAGCTTGCCGGTGGAAATACGCATGACGTTCTGTTGATCGACAAAGTTTATCAGCTCGAACAGTCTGTCAAGCCGCTGTCCTGTCTTAGCCGAGATGAAGATTATCGGCGCGTAGGACATGAACGAGAAGTCGTTCATCAGCTTTTTGCGGTAGCTATCCATGGTTCTGCCGTCTTTTTCGAGAGCGTCCCACTTGTTGACGGCGATTATGCAGGCCTTGCCCATTTCGTGAGCTATGCCGGCGACCTTGCTGTCCTGCTCCGTGAAGCCTTCGACGGCGTCTATCATTATAACGCAGACGGTGGCGCGTTCGACAGCCATCTTTGCTCTTATAACGCTGTACTTCTCGATCTGATTTTCGACCTTGCTTTTGCGCCTGAGGCCGGCTGTGTCTATGAACATGAAGTCGCCGAATTTGTTGGAGATATATGTGTCGGTCGCGTCTCTCGTCGTTCCGGCTATATCGGAAACTATGGCTCTTTCTTCGCCCGAGATCGCGTTTATAAGAGAGGATTTTCCGACATTGGGCTTGCCTATGACGGCGACCTTTATAATGCTGTCGTCCTCGTCGGTCTCCTCCTGTTTCGGCAGGAACTTTATGACCTCGTCGAGCAGGTCGCCCGTTCCGTGGCCGTGGACTGACGACACCTGAATGGGATCGCCGAGACCGAGGTTATAGAACTCATAGAATTCGAGCGGCGGTTCGCCTATGCTGTCGCACTTGTTGACGCAAAGCACTATCGGCTTTCCGCTCTTCTGTAGCATTGCGGCGACCTCCTCGTCGGTCGCGACAACACCTGTTCTCATATCCGTCACAAGGATTATGACGTCGGCGCTGTCTATTGCCAGCTGCGCCTGCCGTCTCATCTGTGAGAGTATGATATCGTTTGATTTCGGCTCAATGCCGCCTGTGTCTATCAAAAGGAAATTATATCCGAGCCACTCGCAGTCGCCGTATATTCTGTCTCTCGTTACGCCGGGCGTATTATCGACTATCGCTTTTCTCTGCCCCGTCAGCTTATTGAAGAGCGTGGATTTTCCCACGTTCGGTCTGCCGACGATGGCAACTATCGGTCTTGCCATGGTATTTCCTCCTTATCTTCCTAACATTTTATCAAGCAGGTCGTAACCGTCCACGTCACAGACGGTCATTCCGACCCCCAATTTTTCCTGTACCTCGTCAAGCGTCATGCTGTCGAGGAACATGTCCCTCTCGTGTCTGAGCATTACCGAGGGAATGAGCAGTTCTTCGCCGAGCTCTTTTCCGCTTAGCTGTTTGATGAGATCCTGCCCGACGACGAGCCCTGCGACGGTTATATTTTCGCCGAAAAACTCATTGATTATTTCATGCACTTCGATTTTTAAGCCGCCGAATTTCTTTTCGGCCGCCTGCGAAAGTTCTTTTAATAAGGGGTACGCGGCGACTCCTGTCGCGAGGCTGATTCGCCGCCCGCTTTTGGGTAAATCTTCGCCGTCCTCGCTCTCAAGGGCCGAATAGAACTCCGATTTTAAGCTCGCCCAAAGTCCGACGCCGTTTTCTATCTGAGGAAAATCCTCATAAAATTCGGCGCTCGGTATCTCTCTTTCGGCTTTCAAATAAAACTCATCGGCAGCAAACGCTAAGCGTGTACCGTGGAAATAATTGAAGTGATCGGCGAAGCATTCTATTATATCTATGACGTCCCCTGCCGTTTTTTTGTTGAACATTTCGAGGTGGCAGAGTCCCTCTCTGTGCTTTGTCAGTCCGACGGGAACAGCGGCTATGCTTTGAACCTGAGGGTAGAGCTTTCCGAGCTGTTCGAGCGAATATTCAAGCTCTTTTCCGTCGTTTATCCCCGGACATAAAACGAGCTGTGTGTTCATGTGAATACCGGCCTCGGCGAGGCGGTAGATTATATCAAGGCTCTTTCCGGCGTTCGGGTTCTTCATCATCTGAACACGAAGCTCGGGATTCATCGTGTGAACAGAAATGTTCACGGGGCTTATATGCATTTCGATTATTCGGTCGACATCATGCTCGGAGAGATTTGTTAGCGTAATGTAGTTTCCGAACAGGAAGGACAGTCGCGAGTCGTCGTCCTTGAAGTATAGGCTTTCACGCATACCGTGAGGAAGCTGATCTATGAAACAGAACACGCATTTGTTCTTGCAGTGATGCTGACTGTCCATGAGATATGTCTCGAAGTTCAAGCCTATGTCGTCTTCGGCGTTCTTTCTGATGATAATATATCTGTGCTTTCCGTTTTCGTCGGTCAGGCGGAGCGAAACCGTGCTTTCTTTCAAATAGAACTGATAGTCAAGCACATCGTTTATCTCGTGGCCGTTGATCTGTTCAAGAACACAGCCTGAGCGTATTTTATGGCGGTAGGCTATCGAGCCTTTTTCGACCGATTCAACTTTGACGGACATATTTTCACCCCTTTAAATCAAAAAGGCAGAGATCATAACCATCTCCGCCTCTTCGCCGTTCTCAAAGACTAAACTAAAAACAATCAAACTCGATCTGTCGTTTACAAAGACTTATTCAGCGTCATCCTTAACGACAACCTGCTTGCCCTTGTAGTAACCGCAGTTACCGCAAACCTTGTGCGGCTGAGCATATTCGTTACAGTTGGGGCACTTGATGAGAGTGGGAGCGGAAAGCTTCCATACGCTTGAGCGTCT
The DNA here is from genome assembly GCA_900555805.1 of uncultured Oscillospiraceae bacterium. Lineage (GTDB taxonomy): Bacteria > Bacillota > Clostridia > Oscillospirales > Acutalibacteraceae > UBA6857. The sequence goes on from USMJ01000028.1 coordinate 6,361, forward strand.
CTTGTCCCTTCTTGCCTTTGAAACTCTTCTCTTTGGTACTGCCATGTCAGCACCTCCTTATACAAATTATCATTTAATAAATACTTAGCTGTCACCTTGCAGGAGATCCTGCAAAGCCTGCAAACGGGGATCGACTTCTTTTTTGCAGTCGCACGATCCCTCGTTGAGGTTTTTGCCGCATTTAGGGCAGATTCCCTTGCAATCCTCTTTGCACAAAGTTTTCATCGGCAGTGAAAGATATATGTCTTCCATAACAAGCTGCTCGATGTCAAGCTTCATGTCCTCGACGAGAATGAACTCGTCGTTATCCTCATCGTTAAGCTCGGAAACGAGAATATGCTCAACGGGAACGGTCATGTCTCTCGAAAATTCGGCGGCGCATCTGTCGCACACACCGTCAAAACGAAATTCCGCAGAAGCTCTGAGATAAACTATACCAGTTTCGTTTTTTATCGAGCCTCTGAGCTTAACGGGAGTTGCGAATGGATACACTCCGTCATAGTCAGCCGATGAAAAATCGAAATCAAAATCGGTTCTTATCTCTTCTGCGCCGTTATTAAACACATTTTCAAGATTTATAAACATAACTCACCTCATACTCAAGATATTATATAGATGTAAGGTGCTTTTGTCAATATCAATAATGAAAATTTATCTATTTTTTCTGTCAAAACTCGACGGGTTCTCTCTCCGTCGGAATAATGAACTCGATTTCGGGGTGAACTCTGTTCATTATGCTCTTGAATTCTTCGACATTTCCCCTCTTCGTCATAGGCGGAAATGCGTCATCGAAATGATCCGCAAGCACTGCTTTCGGGCGCGTACTTTCAATAAAAGGCATCGTTATTTCCGGAATCTTTGAGTTTCCGCCGTTAGCGAGAACGAGCAGGTCGACATCTTTGGGATATTCGACGCCGTCGACCGTGCCGAACGTGCCTGTCAGCAGGATCTTTTTATCCTTGTTTTCGATAAGATAGATCATTATTTCGCCGTTGTCGGGCATTATTTTTTGATAGTAGCAAAATTTCAGAAGTGTCGGCAGCCGCAGGGCGCAGCGGCCGAAAACCGAAAGTATGTAGCCCGAGTCGAATTTCAGGTGCGAACCCTGAAACGCCGTCACTTTAAAGTCGCCGATCTCGGTCGTGTCGCCCGGTTTAATGATATCTATTCTGCTTTCGGGTACGCCCGACTTCATCAGCGTTTCGGCAGGCGTCTTTGTGCAGTGAACTTTGACGCTCTTGTCGATTTTCATAATTTCGGGAACGCTTGACAGGTGGTCGAAGTGGCCGTGGGTTATAAAAATATCGCCGAAGCCTGTGAAGCCTTCGACGGGCGTGTTATTCTTAAGCCTTTTGTTCATTCTGACAAACGGATCAAACAGCAGCCTTGTCTCCCCGTCATCCAAAGCTACCGTTGCGGTTCCAAACCATGTTATTTTCATCCAAAAACTCCCTCTGTTGTATTACACAGCAAGTAATGATAACACAACAAAGGGAGAAATGCAACACGTGTTCGATTTATTTAATAATTATCAATCAGAACTTAAGCTGAGGAGAGTCGAACCCTATACGCCTAAAGGACATAATTTCCCGCACATTCGGGCGTGTTCGGATTTGCACCCAAGGCTTTTATACTTCTATTGGAACTCTTTCCATCGGGATTATGAACTCGATCTCTGGGTGAGTCTCGCTCATCATATCCCTGAATTTCTCGACGCATACCCTCTTCGTCAAGGGCGGAAACGCGTCGTCGAAATGGTCGACAAGCACTCGCTTCGGGCGCGTACTTTCAATAAAAGGTCTCGTCAGCTCGGGTATGCTCAGATTTCCGCCGTTGGCGAGGACGAACATATCGCTGTCGGTCGGATATTCGACGCCGTCGACCGTTCCGAACGAACCCGACAGCAGAATGGATTTTCCGCCGTTTTCTATTTTATACATGACGATTTCGTGATTTTCCGGCATATGCAGGTGGTGGTAGAACATATAGAAAAGTTTCGGGAAGAACACCGTGCATCTTCCGAAAACGGAAAATATGTAGCCTGCGTCGAACTTTATATGCTTACTCTGATAAGCCGTGATTTTGAAGTTCCCGATCTCGACCGTGTCCCCCGGCTCAATAACGCTCACTCTGTTTTTCGGTACGCCCGACCTTGACAGCGTTTCGGCAGGCGTCTTCGTGCAGTATACGGTCACGTTCTTATCGACCTTTGTCAACCGCGGAACGTCATAGAGATGATCGAAATGGCCGTGAGTGATGAAAACGCCGTCAAATCCGGCGAAGCCCTCAAGCGGCGTACTGTATTCAAGCTTTTTGTTTCTTCTGACGAACGGATCGAACAGAATTTTGCTCTCGCCGTCGTCGATACCGATAGTTGCGGTACCGTACCATGTTACCCTCATATAATATCCTCCCTGTCGTTTACGACAGTTCGATAATATCACACCCGTGACCGAAAAACAACATGTGTGCAATTTTGTTACGCTATTTTTACAGTCGGGTAAATAAGTTCATTTTTACTTAAAATTTTGGTTGACAGATGTGAATTTATGTGCAGGTTGACGGGATGGAAGCGGCGGCGCGCGCCCGGCGCCGCCCGAACTTGCGAGGGTACTCCCGCAGCGGCAGCG
>USMJ01000029.1 GCA_900555805.1 uncultured Oscillospiraceae bacterium
CCCTGCAATGTTGTCAGAGCAACATTCGACGGTCTTTCAAAGCTTCGCAATATTGAAGAAGTCAGCGCAGTTCGCGGAAAGACCGCAAAAGAAATATTAGGTTAAGGAGGGGCGGTAAACATGACGAACGTTAAAGTTAAACTTGTCAGAAGCCTTATCGGCAGCAAGAAAGATCAGATCGCTACCGCCTATGCACTTGGTCTTCGCAAAATAGGGGACGAGGCTATCCAGCCGAACAATCCTCAGACACAGGGTAAGATTAAGAAAATCGGACATCTTATCGAGGTTACTGAAGCTTAAACAAGGAGGTGCGAAATATGAAATTGCACGAACTTTCACCTGCGGCAGGTTCGACCAAAGAACGCAAAAGAATCGGTAGAGGCGCCGGCTCCGGCCAGGGCAAAACTGCCGGTAAAGGCCACAAGGGTCAGTTAGCCCGTGCGGGCAGAGGCATGAGACCGGGCTTTGAAGGCGGTCAGATGCCTTTACAGAGAAGACTCCCGAAGAGAGGCTTCAACAACATCTTTAGAAAGGAAATAGCAATCGTCAATCTTGCAGCTATCGACGCTGCATTCGATAACGGTGCTGTCGTTACTATTGATGCACTCATCGAAAAGGGCCTTGTTAAGAAGTCCCTCGACGGTGTCAAAGTTTTAGGACACGGTGAAATCAGCAAGAGCTTAACAGTTCAGGCCAACGCTTTCTCTGAATCGGCTAAGCAGAAGATAGAGGCGGCCGGCGGTAAAGCAGAGGAGGTATAATCTATGATTAAAACCTTCATCAACGCCTGGAAAGTGCCCGATCTTCGAAAGAAGATGCTCTTCACCGCTCTGGTTGTTCTTATATTCAGAGTCGGTGCGGCTATTCCCGTTCCGTTCATCGTCGCCGGCGGTCTCGACGCCGTCAAGACGGCAGGTGAATATTCAGAAACATTTTTACAGTATTTAAACATGATGACCGGTAACGCGTTCAACATGGGTACTATGTTCGCTCTGTCGATCTCACCCTATATCAACGCTTCGATCATTATCCAGCTTCTCACAGTCGCTATCCCCGCTTTGGAGAAACTCTCCAAGGAGGGCGAGGAAGGCAGAAAGAAGCTGACCAAGATAACCCGTTACACGACGATAGGTCTGGCTATTATGCAGTCAATTGCATACTTCATCTATCTTCGTTCTCAGGGCGCTATCGTTACAAAAGCCGACGGAAGCCAGTATACAGGCATCGCGGCGGTATTTATGGGCGCAGTCGTTACCCTTTGTCTGACAGCCGGTTCAGCATTCATTATGTGGCTCGGCGAACAGGTCAGCGACAGAGGTATCGGAAACGGTATTTCCATCATCCTCTTCGCGGGTATCGTTGCCCGTGTTCCGACCATGTGCGTTAACCTCTACGGTTACCTCCAGCAGGGCGGCACAAACGGCGCTTACTACGCTCTCGTTCCCATCCTCGTCATCGGTATGCTCGGCATGATCGCCTATATCGTTTGGATGGATAACGCTGAAAGACGAATTCCCGTTCAGTACGCCAAGAGAGTCGTCGGCAGAAAGATGTACGGCGGACAGAGCACGCATATTCCGATCAAGGTCAATATGTCGGGCGTTCTTCCGATCATCTTCGCTTCCTCGATCCTCTCGCTTCCCGGTACGGTCGAAATGTTTGTTTCAAACAAGATCAAGACCGGCGGCTTCTGGGATAAATTCTTCAACGTCTTTACCTCGAGCCACTGGGCATACGGAATCATGTATTTCGTCCTTATCATCTTCTTCGCTTACTTCTATTCAAGCATACAGTACAATCCGGTTGAAATGGCTAACAACATCAGAAAGAACAGCGGCATGATCCCCGGTATCCGTCCGGGCAAGCCGACCTCTGATTACATCAGCAAGATACTGTCAAGAATGGTACTGATGGGAGCCCTTCTTATAAGCGTTGTTGCGCTTATTCCGATCCTCTTCACTCAGTTCACCACCCTTGTTAAGGTTCCGATGCAGGTTTCACTCGGCGGTACATCACTTATCATTATGGTCGGTGTCGCGCTTGAGACAGTCAAGCAGCTTGAGAGCCAGATGATGATGAGACACTATAAGGGCTTCCTTGACTGATAATCAGGAGGATACGAAATGAATCTTATTCTTTTGGGAGCTCCGGGCGCGGGAAAAGGTACGCAGGCGGAATTCATCTGCGAGAAACTTTCTATTCCCGCGATCTCAACCGGCAACATAATCCGGGCCGCCTTAAAGAACGGCACGGAGATGGGCCTTAAAGCAAAGTCGTTTATAGAAGCGGGCCGACTTGTACCTGACGAAGTCGTTATAGGTATTATCAAGGAAAGACTCGCCGAGGACGACTGCAAAAACGGATTTATTCTTGACGGATTCCCCAGAACGATCCCACAGGCGCAGGCGCTTGACGAAATGGGTATCCGTATTGACAAGGTTATAGACATCGAGGTTCCCGATGACACCATCGTGACCCGTATGTCAGGCAGACGTGTTTGCGCGAAATGCGGCAACTCGTATCACGTCGTTTATAAGGCGCCCAAAAACGAAGGCGTCTGCGATAATTGCGGCGGCGAGCTTGCCCAGCGCAAGGACGACCATCCCGATACGGTTCTTGAAAGGCTCAAGATATATCATGAGCAGACGGAACCGCTCAAGGATTACTATGAGAAGAAGGGGATACTTCGCATAGTCGAGGGTCAGGAAGAGGTCAAAGACACGACCGCTCTCACCCTCAAGGCATTGGAGGACTAAGCATGGTAGTGCTCAAGACGACGAGAGAGCTCACTCTTATGAGAGAGGCCTGTCGGATATCGGCAGGAGCATTAAAAGTAGCGGGAGAGGCTGTCGAACCCGGCGTTTCGACCGAGGAGATCGACCGCATCGCATACAAATATATAAAGAGTCAAGGCGCTGAGCCTAACTTCTTACATTTGTATGGTTTCCCGGCTACTGCATGCATATCCGTTAACGATGAGATCATTCATGGCATACCGAGCAAGAAGCGCATCCTGCGTCAGGGCGACATCGTCAGCATTGACTTGGGAGCGAAGATTGACGGCTATAACGGCGATAATGCTGCCACTTTTGCCGTCGGAGATATATCCGACGAAGCAAAGCGGCTGATAGACACGACCAGAGAATCACTCTATGAGGGAATCAAGGCCGCTGTCGTTGGCAACAAGATCGGCGATATAGGCTCCGCCGTTCAGCGCTACTGCGAGGCGAGAGGCTACGGCGTCGTCCGCGAATACACGGGTCACGGCGTCGGAAAGGCTCTGCATGAAGATCCTGCCGTGCCGAACTACGGCACGCCGGGCAGGGGCATGAAGCTGCTGCCGGGAATGACGATAGCCATAGAGCCGATGATAAATCAGGGCACCGCGGCTGTCAAACAGTTACCTGACGGTTGGACTGTGAAAACAAAAGACGGACTTCTGTCCGCTCATTTCGAACATACAATAGCCATCACGAAGGACGGTCCGAAGATTCTGACTGTCGCCGACTGAGGTGAAGAGTATGGAGATGAAACCGGGTTCTCTCGTCAGATCGAAGGCGGGTCACGATAAAGGTGAGCTGCTCTGTGTGGTCGGACTTGAGGAAAAGACGGTTTGGGTATGCGACGGGCGTCAGCGGCCTTTGAACAGACCGAAGAAAAAGAACCCGAAGCACCTGGGCCTGTTACCCCTGACGCTTAGCGCAGAGGAAATGCAGAACGACCGAAGATTAAGAAAAACGCTTTTTAAACTCAAGAGCGAAACACAAAATCAAGGAGGGTAAGCCAATGTCAAAGCAGGATATGATCGAAGTCGAAGGTACCGTAGTCGAAGCGCTGCCGAACGCAACGTTCCAGGTTGAGCTTGAAAACGGTCACAAAATCTTAGCGTCCATATCGGGCAAGCTCAGAATGAACTACATTCGTATTCTTGTCGGCGATAAGGTCAAGGTCGAAATGTCGCCTTACGACTTCAGCCGCGGACGCATCACATGGCGATCAAAGTAATATAAAAACACAAGCACAATAAGCGCAGGCTTATAGATTTAAGGAGGTAACTCAAATGAAAGTCAGACCTTCTGTAAAGAAAATTTGCGAGAAGTGCAAGATTATTAAGCGCAAGGGCAAGGTCATGGTTATCTGTGAGAATCCCAAGCACAAGCAGCGTCAGGGCTGATCTGACGAAAACAAATTTGGAGGTGCAACTGACAAATGGCTCGTATTTCAGGTGTAGACTTACCGAGAGAAAAGAGAATTGAAATTGCTCTTACCTATATCTACGGTATCGGTCGTAAAACTGCAAGCGATATCATTAAAGCAACAGGTGTAAATCCGGACGTAAGAGTCAAGGATTTGACCGAAGATGACGTTTCAAAGCTTCGTGAGTACATTGACCATCACGTTAAGGTTGAAGGCGATCTCAGAAGAGAAACGGCGTTTGATATTAAGAGACTTATCGAAATCGGTTGCTATCGCGGTGTCCGTCACAGAAAGGGCCTGCCCGTAAGAGGTCAGAGATCCAAGACGAACGCTCGTACGCGTAAGGGTAAGAAAAAGACGATAGCAAACAAGAAGAAGTAAGTTAGGAGGATGCTATTATGGCAAAACAGGCTGGTAAAAAGACCACCATTCGCCGCCGCCGTGAGAAGAAGAATATTGAGCGCGGTGCGGCCCATATCCAATCCACCTTCAACAACACCATCGTTACCATAACCGACACTCAGGGTAACGCTGTTTCATGGGCAAGCGCAGGCGAAATGGGCTTCAGAGGCTCAAGAAAGTCAACGCCGTTCGCAGCTCAGACAGCCGCCGAGACAGCAGCTAAGGCCGCTATCGATCATGGTATGAAGACTGTTGAAGTATATGTAAAGGGTCCGGGTGCAGGCCGTGAGGCAGCAATCAGAGCTTTACAGACTGCCGGTTTGGACGTAACACTCATCAAGGACGTTACTCCGATCCCGCATAACGGCTGCCGTCCGCCGAAAAGAAGACGTGTATAACCTAAACAGGAGGTAACAACACATGGCAAGATATACCGGTGCGGTATGCAAGTTATGCCGTCGTGAAGGCAAGAAGCTTTTCTTAAAGGGTGACAGATGTTACACCGGCAAGTGCGCTCTTGAGCGCAGAGCTTACGCCCCCGGACAGCATGGCCAGGGCCGCAAGAAGAATTCCGAATACGGTCTGCAGCTTAGAGCTAAGCAGCAGGCAAGACGCTACTACGGTATCCAGGAAGGTCAGTTCCATAAGTATTTCATCATGGCTGAGAAGAAGGCCGGCGTAACCGGTGAAAACCTTCTTCAGATCTGCGAAAGCCGTCTGGACAACGTAGTTTATACACTGGGCTGGGCAAGCTCCCGTGCGGAAGCAAGACAGCTCGTTACACACGCTCATTATCTCGTTAATGGCAATAAGGTCGACATTCCGAGCTACCTTCTCAAGGTCGGCGATGTCGTATCCATCAAGTCAAAGAGCCGTGACAGTGAAAAGATCAAGGCCGTCGTTGAGAACAACGCTTCTCGTCCGGTACCGGCATGGCTTGACCTTAACCGCGACGCGCTTGAAGCTAAGGTAGTCGCTCTTCCGACGCGCGACCAGATCGCCGCCGATGTTGAGGAGCATCTCATCGTCGAGTTCTACTCTAAGTAATAAGCGAATTGATAATGTTTTTGTGTACGCCCGAGGTCTGTACACACCCGGGGCGTACCTCAAAAAATATTATCGGCGGTTAACAAGATTTCACCGGCAGGTCTTAGGATCTGCATTCAGAAAAGGAGGGTTTTGAATGATTGGTATCGAAAAACCGAGGGTTGAAACCGTTGATCTCACTGCGGACGGAACCTACGGCAAGGTAGTCGTTGAGCCTCTTGAAAGAGGATACGGAACGACGATCGGCAACAGCCTTAGAAGGGTGCTGCTTTCCTCTCTGCCCGGTTACGCTATAACATCCGTTAAAATCGACGGCGTGCTTCACGAATTTTCAACCATCCCGGGTGTCAAAGAAGACGTAACAGAAATCGTTCTTAATCTCAAGAGCGTAATACTCAAAATCCACGGCGAAGACCCCAAGACAGTTTATATTGAAGCTAACGGAGCGGGCGAAGTCACCGCAGGCGACATTTCGCATGATTCCGAGGTTGAGATCCTCAACCCCGATCTTCACATCTGCACTCTCGACGCCGACGCGCACGTCAGCATGGAGATGACTGTCGACAAGGGTCGCGGCTACGTTTCAGCAGAGCGCAACAAGCAAATTTTAAATCCGCCGATCGGCGTTATTGCTGTTGACTCTATCTATACTCCGGTGTTGAAGGTGAACTATACGGTTGAAAACACCCGTGTAGGTCAGATAACAGACTATGACAAGCTCACGCTTGAGGTTTGGACTAACCAGACGATCTCCGTCACGGAAGCCGTCTCGCTCGGCGCCAAGTTTCTCAACGAACATCTCAGTCTCTTCAGCGGTCTCTCCGACGAGGCTTATGAAACAGAGATAATGGTTGATAAGGGTGACGATGACAACAAGAGGATCCTTGAGATGACTATTGAGGAACTTGACCTGTCTGTTCGTTCGTTCAACTGCTTGAAGAGAGCGGGCGTCAACACTGTGGAGGACCTGACTACGAAGACAGAGGAAGACATGATGAAGGTCAGAAATCTCGGCAAGAAGTCTCTTGACGAGGTTGTGGCTAAGCTTCATTCATTCGGACTTGACCTTCGCAGTGAGGACGAATAAGAATTACCTATAACGGTTAAAGGAGTGAATTTATATGCCAGGAACCAGAAAACTCGGTAGAACAAGCGACCACCGCAAAGCGATGCTCAGAGGCATGGTTACTTATCTTTTAGAGAACGGCAAAATTGAAACGACCGTTACAAGGGCAAAGGAAGTTCGTGCAATGACCGAGAAGATGATAACTCTCGGCAAGCAGGGCACGCTTCACGCAAGAAGACAGGCTTTAGCATATGTAACTAAGGAAGACGTAGTTACAAAGTTATTCGCTGAAATTGCCCCGAAATACAAGGAAGTAAACGGCGGTTACTGCCGTATTATCAAGACAGGCCCCAGAAGAGGCGATGCGGCAGAAATGTGCATTATCGAATTAGTCTGATAATATGAAATAGAGAAAGCAGCTCTTCGGAGCTGCTTTTTTGCGTTTATGGGGTACGGGTGAGTGTATGCTGTCGGGAAGTTCGGCGGTCGGGTGGAAGTCGGGGCGAGGGGACGGTTTCTTTATGGGATATAAGACGAGGCGTTTGTGCTAAATTGACAATTTTCGGGGCGTTATTTTGTTAAATGTGACTATTGAATAAAACTTTGTTCTATCATATAATATAAATGAGGAAGAAAAATGAACGGTAAGCAATCACCGACTCATACCGAATATAATGAAAGGGAGGAAACGCAATGAAGAAAGCAATCGGAATCATTTTATGCTTGGCTGTCTTAATATGCGCGTCGATTGTAGGCGTAAGGACATACTCGGGACAGAAAATCAAAAAGCTAGAAGAAACGGTATCGCCTATCCCCGAAACAGTCAAGGCTCTCCCCGTGACGGAAAACGAGGTATGCTATGCCTTCGATGTGTTCGACGCAAAAAAGCTGGTCGGTTTCGTCGACTATGTTTTCGTCGCCAAAGTTGAGGAGATCACGGGAACGGTATACGAAAGCGTGGTCTATGACCGCAAAGCGGGAACATACACAGGTACGCCTTATACCTGCTGCAAAATAACCGTTATCGAAAACATTAAGGGAAACCTGAAACTGAACGAAACAATACCGATGAGAAGTCTCGGCGGCGTTTCGGTCGACGGAAAGTCATACTATAAATACGGTCAGGGCGACGAGCTTGAAATCGGCAGATACTATTTGTTCTTGGGTTACGCCGACAAAAACGGAGAGCTTTATGTTTGCGACACAAACGCGACTATTGTTCTTGAATTTTCGCAGTCAATTAAATCGGGGACAATACAAACACAGAATAGCGCACCAGATGCGCTGCTTGAAAAAAACAGCGACTTGATAAACAAGTATAAGGATGCATTTCAAAACCAAGATCTGAGCGTGCGGGCAGGCGAGCGTTATAACTCGAAATATGATTCGTAGAGATCTGAGGATGTGATATGTTGAGATCAATTAAAAATTGAACAAAAATGTGTCATAATAATCGTCAAGTTAGGGAGAAAAGAAACAGACCCCGTGATAAACACGAATAACGAAAGCGAGCGGAGGAGCTGACTCCGCTCGCTTTCTATATAATATAATGCTTTTTTTGTACGGGGGAGTGAGTGCGCGAGGGAGGTTTTCAGCTCGGAGGGATAGAAGTGCAATCGTTACAATCCGATATTCAAACTCGCTGTTTACACCATACTAACGAGTACCCCGAAGCAATATTCCACAAACACACGGCTAAATGTACAAATGCGGACGACGCAGCCGAAAAAAGGGTAAAAATCGGTTGACAAAGAATGACAGAAATGATAAACTAAGATAGTTGTTTCCCGAGGAAATGACAAAAACCGAATATCACAGCTCAGAAAACTTTTTGAAAAACTTTCAAAAAGTACTTGACAAGAGTAGCAGAGCGTGGTAGAATAGGCAAGCTGTTTCGGAAGAGGCAGCGAATCGAACCTTGAAAATTAAACAACGAGATAAGAAAAGGAACCCGAGATTTTTTTGAAAGTTTAAGTACTTTTCAACAGTAAACCGGATAACTGGATAACAGTTATTGGTAGAATTAAACGATACGTCAGTATCGAATGAGCGATTAAGCTCTAAGATTTGATTAAGGCGCTTCGGCGTTTTGATACAATATTTTAGAGAGTTTGATCCTGGCTCAGGACGAACGCTGGCGGCGTGCCTAACACATGCAAG
>USMJ01000030.1 GCA_900555805.1 uncultured Oscillospiraceae bacterium
GCAAGCCGCCTCGGCGGCTTGCGGCGGTTTCCCCGTCGGGGAAACCTTTTGCCGCGAAGTTCGTCTAAGCACACGCTGCAAACCCGACAACCAAACTTTCCGACAGCATACACTCGGCGTACCGCATAAAAAAGAGCCGCACCGAAATGCAGCTCTTAAATATACTATTTCGCGAAATCCGTGGCCCTTGTCTCCCTGATGAGGTTGACCTTGATCTGACCGGGATATTCGAGTTCTTCTTCGATCTTCTTGACGATGTCTCTGGCGAGAAGAACCATCTGGTCGTCGCTGACGGCGTCGGGCTTGACGATAATTCTGACCTCGCGGCCCGCCTGAATAGCGTAGGAATTTTCGACGCCCTTGAAGCCCTTCGTGATCTCCTCGAGCTTCTCAAGTCTCTTGATATAGTTCTGGAGATTCTCGCGTCTCGCGCCGGGTCTTGCCGCGGAAATTGCGTCGGCCGCCTGAACGAGACAGGCGATGATGCTCTTGGGTTCGACGTCGCCGTGGTGAGCCTGAATGGCGTTGACAACGATATCGTTCTCCTTATACTTTTTGGCGTACTCGACGCCGAGTTCGATATGCGAGCCTTCAAGTTCATGATCGAGAGCCTTGCCGATATCGTGGAGCAGGCCGGCTCTTCTGGCAAGCTTGACGTCAACGCCCAGCTCGGCCGCCATAAGACCTGCGATATAAGAAACCTCAAGCGAATGGTTGAGAACATTCTGACCGTAACTCGTTCTGTAGCGAAGTCTGCCGAGGAGCTTGACAAGTTCATGGTGTATGCCGTTAACGCCTGCGTCGACGACGGCTCTTTCGCCCGCCTGACGGATTGCGTGTTCGACTTCCTTTTTGCTCTTTTCGTGCATTTCTTCGATTCTCGCCGGATGGATTCTGCCGTCGACTATAAGCTTTTCAAGAGTAAGTCTGGCAACCTCGCGGCGGATGGGATCGAAGCTCGAAAGAGTGATCGTCTCGGGCGTGTCGTCGATGATGAGATCGACGCCCGTGATGGTTTCAAGCGTTCTGATATTTCTGCCCTCTCGGCCGATTATGCGGCCTTTCATTTCGTCGCTGGGCAGGGCGACAACGGAAACGGTCGTCTCCGCCGCGTGATCGGCGGCGCAGCGCTGGATAGCCGTGGAGATGATCTCCCTGGCGAGTGTGTCGGCTTCGTCTTTGGTCTTCTGTTCGAACTCCATGATCTTGACGGCTTTTTCACGGGTCAGATCACCGTCGAGTTTTTCAAGAAGAACGACCTTAGCCTGTTCCTTGGTATATCCCGAAATCTTCTCAAGCATTTCTAACTGACTTCTTTTGATGCTCTCTGCTTCGGCCATTCGTTCTTCGCATAGTTTAGTCTTGCTGTTGAGGGTGTCCTCTTTTCTCTCGAGAGCGTCCATCTTTTTATCAAGACTTTCTTCTTTTTGAATGATCCTGCGTTCCTGACGCTGGACTTCGTTTCTTCTGTCTCTTATTTCTCTGTCGGCTTCCGTTCTTATCTTGTGAGCTTCGTCCTTAGCTTCAAGTATGGCTTCTTTCTTTTTGGTTTCCGCCTCGTTGATAGCGTTATTGACTATCCTCGTCGCTTCCTGAGTAGCGGAACCTATAGCGGCTTCGGCCACTTTCTTTCTGTGGCTCTGACCGAGGAAAAAGCCTATCACGCCGAACACAACGGCGCTCACGACGGCAGCTATAACAGTTATAACAACTGGATTCAAAGCAGCAGCACCTCCTTTTCAAAAAATTAAAATTAGTGGTTATCAACCTAAAATCAATCATCAAAAGAATTACAGTAATGATAAATGCATAGGCGATGAGACGCTTTCAGCGTCCACCGTAAAAGCATGATAAATTTAAAATCATAGCTTATCTTGTATATTTTAAAACAAATGTAACGATATGTCAATAGAAACGGGGTAAGAAATTATTTAATATGACAAATAGGTGCTGTGGGGGAGTTAGCGCTTAGTCTGTGCGCTTTGGGTAGTTTGCTTAGCTTTTCAATCTCTGAAATCGAAGAGTTTTTCGGGAGAAATTTCGAGGGCTTTGCAGATTGCAAAAACAACATCGAGTGAAACAGAACACTCGGCGGTTTCAATTCGACTCATATGTGTTCGACTGATGTCAATTTTTTCGGAAAGTTCAATTTGAGAAAATCCTCGTTTCTTTCGGTAAAATGCAATGTTTGAGCCTAAATTTCTGTATTCATTGTAGTATTCATTTCTCATAACCGTCACCTCTGTAATATAGTTTACTTTTACCAAACGGTTAATGCGACAACGCGAGAAGATACATTTGTAACATAATAAGTTATATTTTCAGCGTAAAAAGTTATATTTTCATTGACAAAGGAATTGATGTGTGTTATTATACTTGCGGATCCAATTTTAAATCTATGGAGGAATGCGTATGAAATTGATGATCGTAGCAGTTATTGTCGCAATTCTTGTCATTGCGACAAAGAAATTAAAGGAGCACAAAGAGCAATCGGAATGCAAGGAGTTGAGAGAAACAATTCATAATTCAGGAATAATTAAAGAACTGAATAGCTATTTGCGTCTCCTTATTGAACAGGATTGGTCGCACAAACAAATAGATTACTATGACGAATGTGACAGGATTATAACTGTATATAATTCCAGCATAGCTTTTGGTATGTGGAAAGATGACGATTGGCAGACTATGTTTGGTGTGGATTTTGTTGAAGACCTCGGATATAAGCCTCTGTTAGATAATGGCTTAAAAGACGGGAAAAAACATATCACCAATGAAGACATATACAGGGCGTTTACATATGAAGTTGTTGCAATACTCAAAAATCTGTTTAATGATGATGAAATCAAATACGACTCACTTGCCACATATTCTAGCGGCTTTGAGAATCAAAAACAACCTGACGGTTCTTATAAGCGCATTAAGGTGAACAATGAGTGTGCATCTATAAGATACAAAGTGCCAAAGTCAATCGAGGCAAAACAAATATAAAAGTATTTTAAATATCGAAAAGGGGGAAATAAAAATGTCAAAATGTTATTATCTGGACTATGAAAGTACCGGCTTCTATTCAGGTGTGTATCATTGCAAGCTTTGCGGTAAAACATTTTGCCCAGATGATGATAGTTCAGACGAGCGACAAGTAAAATACACTTGTGAAACAGATTGTGAACACTGTGATATTTACAGAAACAGATAAACAATACAGAGAAACAAATAAAAACCGAGCAGCCGAAATAGGTCGCTCGGTTTTTGCTTTCGTACCATTTATCTGTTGTGTTTTTCTCTGTAAGTTTTTAATAGAGACTTTTGTTTATACGGAAATTTCTGTGACTTGTAGCAAGAAATGAAGCTGTCGCTTCTCGTTTTAACGATTTGCGACAGCCTCAAAATCATCTATTCAAATATCATACAAAACCGCCGAACCGGCTTCGAGCGTCTTTTTGACGTCGATTATCCTCTGATTCTTCGAACCCCTGAACTTCAGCGAAATGTCCTTGAGTTCTTCGACAAATCTTCCGTCAACCAAAACGTCTATAAGTCCGAGAAGCTCTTCCGTGACCTCGCAGTGCGGATGGCTTCCGTCTTTGAGCATTTCTTCGATCGTGAATCCCGAATAAGCCCAGATGTTCTTTTCGGGGAGCGCCTCCCTGACCCTCTTGATAAACGGCAGGAGCGCACGCTGATTCTGCGGCTCGAACGGTTCTCCGCCCAAAACGGTAAGGCCGGCGATATATTCCCTGCCAAGCAGGGCGATTATCCTGTCCTCCGTCTCACGGGTGAATTCTTCGCCGTAGCCGAAATCCCATGTCTGCGGCTGGAAGCAATTTTTACACCGATTGGTGCAGCCCGATACGAACAGACTTACCCGTACCCCCGAGCCGTTAGCGATGTCGCAGTTTTTTATCTCTCCGTAATGCATGATCTTATTCTTCCTGTCTGATGGGCTCGGTTATGTCGTAGCGAAGTCCCGTGTCGAACGACATGTTCCCTGTCAGCTCCTCGAGCTTTTCGGCGGCGTTGTCGGCGTTGAACGCTTCGATCATTCTCATGGCGTCCGCCTGACCGTCGTGATAGAGATCCATGAAAGACTTGGTGCTCTTTCGGCTCGGGTCGTAGACCATCGCCCATTCCTTGTGGGTGAAATTCATATAGTCCCACTCGCTGTCGGGCTGCTTCTGCCTTATCATGCTGACGAGCATTGGACCTATGAACGGCTTTATCGGCTGCTGAACGACGTTCAGGATCGCTCTCTTCGCGCCCGTCGGGTCGGTCAGGATCCTGTGGGATGTTCCCATGTCGCGGAACGCCGTGGCGTAATCCTCGGAGGTGGCTTCGTTGCCGTTGACCTTGGGGACGACGTAAGCCATGAGGCGGCTTATCTCCGAGATGACCCGAGGGTCGGGAGGAATTGTGTTCGAGGCCTTGAATGCCCTGCCGTCGGTGTACCCCAGCTCACTTCTTAAGAGAAATACGTCGATGTTGAATTCGATTATGTTGTGAATGGAAAACGGAATGGCTTTCTGATAGCCCTTAGCTTCGGTGAAAGCTTTCTGAACCGAATAAATAAGCGGATGAGCGTTTCTGTCGAGTGCGTAGTGACAGATGTAGCCGTAGATATATGACTTGACGATATCCTTGTCACAGGGCTCGTTTTCAAGGTACTCCTTCATGAGCGCGAACATTTTAACGATGTCGCAGTGATGAAGTTCCGAGCCGAGACCCATGAGCGTTTTTCCGCCCCAGGCTATGCGCCAGACCCTGTGCGAGAACAGGAAGTCGGGGCCTTGTGTTCCGAAATTGAGAGCCGTTTCGGAAAGCTTTAAGTCTTTATCATATTCCTGAATTTTATCTTTCAGGCTTCTTGCAAAAATATAGTGAGATGCGAATGCAGGCATTTTGTTTCACTCCTTTATATGATTCCGCCGTCAACGCCAATGACCTGCGCCGTTATAAATCCGGCGTTGCCGCTCGCCAGAAAGACGGCTAAATGAGCCACATCGTCGGGCGTACCCAAACGCATGACAGGCGTGTTTTCTATAAGCTCTTTTATGGTTTCTTCGCTGTGGCCGCTGTTCATGTCGGTGTCTATGACCCCGGGCGCGATACAGTTGACGGTGATTCCGCTCGGGCCGAGTTCCCTAGCCAGGGCTTTCGTGAAGCCGATGACAGCCGCCTTCGACGCCGAATAGTGCGTCTCCATGCTCGCCCCGACCGTACCCCACATAGAGGAAATGTTGATTATCCGCCCGAAGTGGTTTCGGAGCATGAGCTTTGAGACTTCACGCGAAAAGCAGAAGTAGCCTTTCATGTTCACAGAGAACATTCTGTCATATTCTTCGTCGGTTATCTCGTCGAACAGCTTCTGCTGAGCGATTCCGGCGTTGTTGACGAGAACGTCTATCTTCCCGAACCGCTTTTCGGCGGCGCTCACCGTCTCCCCGACGGCTTCCGAATCGGAAACGTCGGCTCTGAAAAGCTCGCATTCTCCGCCTAAGGTTTCTATCTCGGCTTTTAGCGAGAGAGCTTCCTCCTCGCTGTTTAAATAGTTCGCCGCGACGGAATATCCGCTTTCCGCGAACCGCAGGGCGCAGGCTCTGCCTATGCCCCGTGAAGCTCCCGTTATCAGTACGGTTTTACTGTTGCCCATATCAGTCGAATTCCCTTATGTTCTGTATGCCTATTCTTCTTTCGCCGTTTTCGATCTGCTTTATCATTTCGGTCAGCTTGTCGTTGACGGGCGTCGCTACGGAATATTTTTTGCCGAGGGACGAAATATATCCGTTCATGATGTCAATTTCGGTTTTCTTCCCGGCTTCGAGAGCCTGAAGCGTGGACGGCTTGACGTTTTTGTTCTTCTTGCCGACTATGGCGACGACCGCGCCGCATATGGCGTTCCAGACCTTCGAGTCGCTGAGCATCAGCAGGTTATAGTCGAGCAGAGCGCCGTATTTCGGGACCTTCATGTTCATCGCCGAGGCGACGTTCATGGCTTCCCTCGCTATTTTCAGGAAAGTCATTTTGGCTGTCTTATCCGTGAGTATATCGCCCAGATTCTTTCCCGAAACGCCCGCTATCGCGTTGATGCAAGAGTTTATTATAAGCTTCGAATAGAGCCTTGCATTGATGTTTTCGCTTATCTTGGTCGGATATACCGTCGATAACATATCTTTGAGGTACCCGAGCTTTTCCGATTTATTTCCGCCGAGCATTCCTATGTAGAATTCGCCGCTTGTCGTGACATTGACGAAGTTTTTCTTTTCCATCGTTGCGCCGAAGCCTATCATGCAGCCGACCGCTCTGTCTTCGCCGACTATACCCGCGAGCGTTTCGACGCAAAGTCCGTTCTGCAGGCTGACGGCGATCGAATCCTCCTTGAGAAGTCTCAGCGACTTTTCGGCGAGTTCGGGCATCTGCTGATACTTGGTCGCTATCATCACGATGTCATAAGTTCCCTCGACGCTCTCTATGTCGGGGTACGCCTTGAGTTTCACAAGACGGTCGCCCTTTACGCCGGTTATGGTGAATCCATTTTTTTCGATGAGCTTTGCGTTTTCTTCTCCGTGAGCGACGACTTCTATGTCATAGCCGCTGCTTCTTGCTACCGTGGCAATCGTGCCGCCGATACAGCCGACGCCGATAATCAATGTTTTCAAAATATCATCTCCGTATATATCTATATATAATATAAATTATAATATTAACTATAGCTTTATTGCCGCCAGTTGTCAAGCGAAACAGCGAAAATCGGCAGAAAACCGATATGCCGCGGCTGTTTATCCATGGAATTTCGGGGCATGATAGCAATGTACGGTCTTTGAAGAAACTTGGATTTAAAACGTTATAAGGTTTTTCCGAAAGGTTTGATATTATGGATTATCTGAAAATTTTCCTGACGGCTCTGTTTTCCGCCGTCGTGCTGTTTATCCTCACTAAGCTCATGGGTCATAAACAGATGGCTCAGCTTGACGTTTTCGACTATGTCAACGGAATCACTATCGGCTCTATCGTCGCCGAGCTCGCGACGGAGCTTGAAGATCCGCTGAAGCCGCTCATAGCCTTGCTTGTCTATGCGGTCGTCGCTCTCGTCCTGAGCGTTGTCAGCAACAAGTTCCCCTCGTCGAGAAAGATCATTCTCGGCCACCCTGTTCTTCTTCTCGACAACGGAAAGCTGTTCAGGAGCAACTTCAAAAAGTCCAAGCTCGATCTGAATGAATTTCTCTATCTTTGCCGCGCGCAGGGCTATTTCGATATAAGCCGGATCCAGACCGCCGTCTTTGAAGCGAACGGCTCCGTCAGCATTCTGCCCAAGAGCGCTAACCGACCCGCCACGCCCGAGGACATGAAAATTTATCCGTCTCAGGAAAAGCCTGTCACAGAGGTCGTCATGGACGGCAAGATCGTCACGGGGAGCCTCGAAAAGCTTCTGAAAAATGAGGACTGGCTCGTTTCTCAGCTTAAAAGACAGGGCATCCCCTCGATCGGACAAACATTTTTCGCTTTCGTCAACGACAAGCAGGAACTCACCGCGTACCCCAAAGACTGACGGGCGGCTTGACAAAAATTTTTCTTCGTCATATACTTGGTACACAGAAACTCTCAGCGAGAGGTGAGTATATGTCACAGATTATTTGTAGGGATCTGACCCTCGGTTACGACGGAAAATCCGTCCTGTCGGGGCTGAATTTCACGGTCGAAAGCGGCGATTATCTCTGCATCGTCGGCGAAAACGGCTCGGGCAAGAGCACGCTCATGAAAGCGATTTTGGGGCTTAACGCGCCGATAAGCGGCAGCATAGAAACCGGCGACGGCCTCAAGCGCACGGAGATAGGCTATCTTCCGCAGCAGACGGTCGTTCAGAAAGATTTCCCGGCGTCGGTCGGCGAGATAGTCATATCGGGCTGTTTAAGCCGCTCGGGACACCGTCCGTTTTTCGGAAAAGAAGAGAAAGAACTCGCCCGAAAGAACATGGAAAGAATGGGAATATTACAGCTCAAGGACAGATGCTACCGGGAACTGTCGGGCGGTCAGCAGCAAAGGACGCTTTTGGCGAGAGCCTTATGCGCCACAAAGAAGATGCTTCTTTTGGACGAACCTGTTTCGGGACTTGACCCGAAAGTGACCGAGGAAATGTATGAGCTTATATACAGCCTCTATAAAGACGACGGAATAACGGTAATCATGATATCGCACGATATGGCGGCGGCGGAAAAATACGCCAGACACATTCTTCATATCGGCGAGCCTGTGTTCTTCGGAACGAAAGAGGAATATTTTTTCAGATAACGCCTTAAAGGGACTGCCGTATTATCGGCAGTCCCTTTAAGCAAAGACGATAACAAAAACGAAAGCAAAAAGCGGCACGGTCAACCGTGTCGCTTTTAATGTGTTTTCTTTTCAGAGAATTATTCTCCTTTGTCAATGCCCAACAGAGTGCGTATGAACAGGAAAATCGAATCGATTATCTGTAAAACGTCTGTTGTATCAACGTTAGCAAAAATATCGCGCATTTCTTCGCATCTCCTTAAAGTAGGTTTTTCATCTCTTATAGTTTAACAGCGGTAAATATAAACATGGTTAATAAAATGTTTATTAAATAATAATAAACTAATTATAAAATATGAACAAACGGTGAATTTGGGGACAGATGTCGACCTAGTGGGCGACAGTGTCGGAAAACCGTCAGTTTATAGTTTATAAGCTGTTTAAAGTGAGCGGAAATTCACCCGTGCAAAATAAAAACATACCTGTTCGGTCGGGTTTGGTGTAGGGGCGGCGCGCGTTGTGCGCCGCACGAGTTTGCGAGTGCGCTCGCGACGGCGGCAGCCGTTGGGAGTGCGCGAGCAAGCTCGCCGCTGATT
>USMJ01000031.1 GCA_900555805.1 uncultured Oscillospiraceae bacterium
GCCGCCATATTGATGACGCTCGTCATGGTCATCAATAACTTCGCCCGTTCGCTTTACGGAAGTCAGGGATACTTAAGCTATACGCTTCCCGTCAAGTGTTCGAGCCTGCTGTTCTCCAAGTTTATCGTGGCGTTCGTCTGGATAATCGTCAGCTATCTTGTCATGGCTCTGACAGCATTTATTGTTGCGTGGTACGCCAAGTCGCAGAGTAACGGAATGCTCGAGAGCATGTTTGAAATGGTCAGACAGTTACAGGTCGTCAGCGATCTTCCTACGCTCAAGCTGATTCTTGAGTATTTGGCTGTTCTCGGCTTAGGCTCGATCATAACCGTTATATCATTCGTTTCGTTTATATATTTCGCCATAACCGTCGCCAACACAAGAAGATTCCAGAACAAGCCCGTTCTGTTCGGTATGGTGTTCTTCTTCATTGTCTATTTTGTCAACAAGACTGTTGCGACGGAGCTTATGCTCGATCTTCCGCTTTCTATATATGTTTCTGGCGACGGAATAGGCTTCAGCTTTGAATCGATGCAGAACGCGGGAAACGTCCTGTTCAACTACGGTATCGGCGGAAAGATATTCACTCTCATATTCGCTGTTTTGCTTCTCGTGGTGACCGGCGTTATAATGGAAAAGAAAGTCAATGTAAAATAAGGGAGGAGAAAAAACATGGATATGAAATTCCTCGACGGCATGATGGAGTGGCAGTCAAGGCCGGACATCTCAAGGGTCAACGCGCTCGAGCCCAGAGCGACGTTTATGCCCTATGAAAGCCTTGACGCGGCGCTGAAAGCCAACCGCTTCATGTCAGCCCGCTGCGTACCCCTTAACGGCGAATGGCGGTTCAGGCTCTATAACAGCTATAAGGAGATAGAGTTCGGTTTCGCCGAGCCCCAGTTCAACAGCGATGAATGGGACACGATCGAGGTTCCGTCAAACTGGCAGCTCAAGGGCTACGATAAGCCGCAGTATTGCAATATTCAGTATCCTTGGGAGGGGAACGAAAGAGTTTCTGTGGGGTACGCGCCGACCGAGTGCAACCCCGTCGGCTGCTACATAAAGAGAATAACTCTCCCCGAGGAATTTAAACAAAGCAGAGTCATAATCACATTTGACGGCGTTGATTCGGCGTTCTATCTCTATATAAACGGACTGCGCTTCGGATACAGCGAAGGCTCATGCAACACGGTCGAGTTCGACATAACGAAGGCGCTCTATCCGGGCGAAAACGTTATAGCGGTCGAAGTCTATAAATATTCGACGGGAAGCTGGCTTGAGGATCAGGACTATTGGAGACTGTCGGGAATTTTCAGAGACGTTTATATAACGACCCTCCCGACGGGCTATATCTTCGATGTTAAGCTCTCTCACGACATGGATTCGCTGTATAAGAGCGGTATGCTTCTCGCCGACGTTAAGCTCGACGGCGTTGTCGACAACAACGAAATCGAAATGAGCGTTTATGACGCCAACGGAGATATCGTCGCGTTCTGCTCAAAGAATGTCAACAATGTCGGAACGGTTCCGCTTAAGGTGACAGTGCCGTTCATAAACCTCTGGAGCTGCGAGCATCCGTATCTTTATACGGTAGTGTTCGCTTTGAGAGACGTCAGGGGAGAAGCGACCGAATATATAAGCTGTAAGACGGGCTTCAGAAAAATTGAGATCAGAAACTCTGTTATATATCTCAACGGCGAAAGACTTGTCCTCAAGGGCGTCAACCGCCATGAATTCGCCTGTGACACAGGCAGAGCTGTCTCAAAAGAGACAATGGGAAAGGATATCATCACACTCAAGGCGAACAACATAAACGCTGTCAGAACTTCTCATTATCCCAATAATCCCTATTGGTATGAGCTTTGCGACGAATACGGAATCTATGTCATAGACGAAAACGATCTTGAGACCCACGGAACGAAATACTCCGACTACAGGACAACGCCGTTGCTTCCCGGCTCAAAAGAGGACTGGACGAACGCCTGTATGGACAGAGTGAAGTCGCTCTATCAGAGAGACAAGAACCATCCGTCCGTTATCTGTTGGTCGCTTGGTAACGAATCGGGCGGCGGCGAAAACTTCAGAAAGATGTATGACTATCTCAAGGAGAACGACCCGACGAGATTCATACACTATGAATCCGTCTGGGATGATCCGAAGAACGACTGCGGCTTAAGCGACGTCTATTCGTTCATGTATATAAGCCCCGACGAGCTTGAAAGAAAGCTCAGGACGCAGACCGATAAGCCGTATATACTCTGCGAATTCTCTCACGCTATGGGCAATTCCTGCGGAGCGAACGACGGATATATAAAGCTCAGCGAAAAATATCCGCATTTTCAGGGCTGGTTCGTCTGGGACTTCGCCGATCAGGCGATACTGACGAAGAACTCTAAGGGCAAGAATTATTTCGCCTACGGCGGTGATTTCGGCGACACGCCGAACGACGGAAATTTCTGCGGCGACGGTCTTCTTTTCGCCGACAGAACGCCCTCGCCCAAGCTCTGCGAGATAAAACAGCTTTATCAGAATGTCACAATAAAGCCGATTAAGCCCGAAAACGGCATAGTCGAAATTACGAACAACTTCATGTTCACAAACCTCAACGAATACAACCTCCACTGGCAGCAGGTCAGAGAGGGGATAGTCGTTGACAGCGGCGACATCACCGTCGACCTCGAACCCGGCAAGAGCAAAAAGATCGAGATCGGCATCGACGGCAGAGTGAAACAGGAATGGTATCTCAATCTGCTGTTCGAGCTGAAAGATTCGGTCAAATGGGCGAAAGCCGGCCACATCGTCGCCAAACAGCAGTTCATCATCAATGAATACAAGTTCGACAAGCATTCGCTCGCCGGCAACGAAATAGCTGCCAAAATCGAATACGGCACGGTGTACATCTATGGCGGCGACATGGAGGTTCGCTTCTCGCGCCGCACGAACAAGCTCTACTACGCCTCATACGGCGGAAAAGTCGTTCTCGATTCGCCTATTGAGCCTAACTTCTGGCGCGCGCTGACCGACAACGACCGCGGAAATCATCAGGCGGTGCGCTGCGGCTGTTGGAAATACGCTGGGGAGGACGCAACCTTCACCCTCGACCGAATCAAGGAAAACGGCGAGCGCGTCATTCTCGAAACATCTTTTGAGGTACACACCGAGCCTGTGAGTAAGGGTAAACTCATCTACACGGTGACAACGCGCGGAATTCATGTCGACCTCGAATTCAAACCCGGCGCGGGACTTCCGGAGATCCCCGAGATCGGACTTCGCTTCATTCTCGGCGGCGGATACTATCGAATGGACTATCTCGGCAGAGGACCTCATGAAAACTATATCGACAGAGCGCTCAGCGCGGATGTCGGACTTTATAAGCTGAATATCGACGAACTGTATGTTCCGTATCTCAAGCCGCAGGAAAACGGAGAAAGAACGGGTGTGAGATATGCTCTCCTCGCTTCGCATGACGGTAAGCTCAGACTTGAAGCCGACAAAGAAATGGAGATAAATGTCTCAAAGTATACATCTGACGAGCTTGAAAGAGCCATGCATGCCTATGAGCTTCCCAAGAGCGACAGGCTTGTTGTCAGAGTTATCGCAAGACAGATGGGCGTCGGCGGCTATGACAGCTGGGGCGCACAGACACTCGATAAATATAAGAACAAATCGGACGGCGTCTATAACCTGAACTTCAGCATGATGCCGTATGAGAGATGAGAAAGGAGCGACAGCCATGAGAAAATCACAGGAAAGCAATCCGCTCGCTACCATGGGTGCAATCGTCGTGCTGATGATAATAGGCGTCTCCGCCAAGCACTGCATGAAAAAATACGCGCTGAAGCCTTCAAAACGCAGAAGACTGTAAGCGTACCTTAAATCGAATTGTTCACGGCTCGAAATCCGTAAACAATTCGGTTTCACTCTATTCGATGTATGAATGATTCCTGTCAGTAATAAGGTCGCTTTCGGCGCAGATTTTAACATGAATTTACACAAAAAATGTGCTAATTGTTAAGAATATCTATACAAATCAAGAATATATTGACTTTTCATTTTTAGTGAAGTATACTAATTGTAACAAGATGCACGGCATCAAAAATTAGGAGGTAATACATATGAAAAAGATCATTGCGCTTTTACTCGCACTCGTTATGGCTTTCTCGATGTCAACAGTTGCTTTTGTTGCATTCGCTGAGGACGCAAGCGATCCGGCAGGCGAGACAACGACAGTTCCCGCAGAGGACGGAAACAAGAACCCGTTCGAGGGTATGACTGAGGAAGAAATCATGGACTTCATCATGGGTCTTGATATGCACACGGTTAAGTTCCTTTTCCATGTTGCAAAGATCGGTGTTAAGATCGCCTTTGTCCTTGACAAGCTTGGATTTATCGACCTCAGCCCCATCAAGAACGCTATCCTTGACGCTGTCTGGAGCATAATTTCAGACTACATCAAGCCGGGCGAAGAGCCGAGCGAGCCGGAAACAACAGGTGTTCCGTCAACAGAGCTTGCTATAGCTTAAGTATTAAGTGAAAACCGAAACAGAGCCTTTATGGCTCTGTTTTTTATGCGCTTCGGGAGTTGAACTCTGTGCGCTCGGTCGGCGGCGGGCACTCGCTTCGCTACCGCGCCCGCCGCCGTTCAGCCTCCGACTGCGCGGCGGAATTTTAGCCGACAGCAGCGGAGAGCTTGTTCGGGCGACCCCGATGTCTGACGGCATCGGGGTCGCGCTCACTAACTCTGCGGCGGCACTAAACCGCGCCGCCGCTTTTATCAGCTTCGGACTGCACAGCAAAATCCGACCCGACAGCGGTGCGGAGCCGCTCGTGCGCCCTCAACGGCTGCCGCCGCCGAGGGTACGCTCGCGGCTCCGTCCGGCGGCACTCGCTTCGCTACCGCGCCGTCGGGTCTTCGGTCGCACTCACCGCGAAAGGCAAAACCGGCGGTTTTCGGAACGAAAACCGTTTTGACGTCCCGGATTCAGATGAAATTTGGACCTTCTGATCAAACTCAATTCTATGCCAAAAGCAGCCGACGGATAAGCCGTCGGCTGCTTTTTATACATTTCATTCAGTTATAGCGTCAAGCTCGTCGGAAGTTATCTCCCGACATTCGCCCTCTTTGAGACTTTCGTCAAGGGACAGACTGCCTATCTTAACTCTCCTGAGTTCAAGAACTTTGTTCCCGACAGCAGCGAACATCCGCTTGACTTGGTGATATTTTCCCTCGTGTATGATAACTTCAGCCATGCTGCCGCCTAAAGATCTGAGTTTGCTCTCAAGACAGAGCGTTCCGTCTTTTAGCTCTATCCCGTCGGCGAAGCTCTTAATGTCACTTTCGCTAAGCGGCCTTTCAAGTAGGGCATGATAGGTCTTTTCAACATGCTTCTTAGGAGAAAGTATCCTGTGAGCGAAGTCACCGTCGTCTGTTATAAGGACAAAGCCCGTTGTGTCGGAATCCAGCCTCCCAGCAGGAAACAACCCCGACCGCTTAAGTTCGTCGGGTACAAGGTCAACGACTGTCGGAACGCTTTTATCTTCCGAAGCGGAGATAACGCCTTTCGGCTTGTTCATCATGATATAGATGTGCTTTTTGTATTCGATCGGCTTTCCGTTTAGGCTGATACTGTCCTTGTCGGGATCAACCTTGGCGTTTGCGTCGGCTATGTGTTTTCCCGAGACCGTAACGTTTTGCTTTTTCATCAGCTTTTTGACGTCGGTTCGGGAGATTTTCAGGGCTGAGGAGAGGATCTTATCTATTCGTTCCATCTCACTTCACCTGTTTTATCTTGTTGCCCTTGACAATGAAAACGCGCTTGGCGAACGGCATAAGAAAACGGTCGTTCATCGAGTCAGTATAAAAATCGTCGATAGCTTCGGTCGGATATACCTCGCGGAAACGCTCTATCTTTGATTCCCTGAAGCACGGAGCTTCGATCTTTCCCGAAACGAGGTCGATTTTGGTGGATATCAGATTTTCTATTCCGAGCCTGTTGCAGGCCTCTCTTATCAGAAAGTCGGGGGAGGCGGTTATGACGACGTCGTCGGGCTTTTGAATCCCGAAATAGAACGGCTTGATCTTTGTGATCTTCTTATCCCAGAAGCTTTTGACCGTTCGCTCGAATTCGTTTTTGTGCGTGGCGATATAGTCCTCGACCTGCTTGCCGTAGTCGTTGAGAAATTCGTCAAGCGTGATCTTCTCCGCCTTGTATAGGAAGAGCGCTTTTATGACGCCGGGCAGGAACTTCACCAAAGACGGGTCGACCCTGAAATAATAGAGAAAAAACTCGACCGAACTTTCACCTTCATAGAGCGTTTCATCGAAATCATAAACGTTCATTCTTTTCCTCCGTCGATATCGGGAAGTTTGAGATATTCGTCCTTGACGAGACCTATCTTTTTGAACAGTATGTGGAACAGAAGCGACAGAACCGCAGGTGCGAGGAAGTGCATGACTATAATTTCGATAATCATGACCTTTGTGTCGACTGTTCCGCTCATGGCTTCGATAGCGCCGAACTGACCGACAAGACCGCTCGTTCCCATGCCTGCGCCTGTGGGAGTGTTTGTCATTTTAAGTACACAGGTAGATATCGGGCCGAGGATAGCGCCTGCGAGGGTCGGAGCGAGCAATATCTGGGGCCTTTTCATTATGTTGCCGAACTGAAGCATGCTTGTTCCGATTCCCTGCGAAATGAGGCCGCCTATGCCGTTTTCTTTATAGCTCGTAACCGCGAAGCCGACCATCTGAGCCGCGCATCCAACGACCGCCGCACCTGCCGCAAGTCCGTTCAGACCGAGCATTATGCATATAGCCGCGCTGCTTATCGGGGCCGTGAGAGCGAGACCGACTATGACCGAAACGATGATTCCCATCGGGAACGGATGCATCTCGGTGGCTTTCATGATAGCGTCTCCGATGCCGTTCATGACCGACGACACGCCCGGACCGACGAATTTGCTGACGACTCCGCCGACGACTATAGCGACTATCGGCGTCAGGACGATGTCAATTTTGGTTTTTCCTGCGATGAGACCTGCGACTTCGCTTGCGACGACAGTGGCGAGAAATGCGCCGACAGGACCGCCGAGCGAATAGCCGAAAGCTCCGACCGCAACACAGGAGAAGATGACCAGCGGCTTATGCTTGAGTCCCCACGCTATCGCGCAGCCGATTGCGCCGCCGACAACGGGCGACGAGGCTGAGAGCACCTCGGTGAAGCTTGACAAAAATTCGAGATGCGGTATTTTGGCGAACTGACTTATGATAAGCCCGACTATCAGTGATGAGAACAAACCGAGAGCCATTGCGCTCATGCCGTCAACAAAATATCGCTTGAAATATTTTTTCAGAATTTTCATGGCGATCCTCCTATCGCTTTCTTATTGCTTCAATTATATTGTAAATTCGGCTTTCAGTCAACAACTTGCGACAAAAAAACGAGTTCATATCAATATCTGCCATTGAGATTTAATTTTGGGGTACGAACGAATTCATTCGTACCCCAAAAAACAGCTCGGCTTAGAAGTCACCGAAAACAGAAAAACTCCCTCATAAATGAGGGAGTTCTGTTGCCGATTCTGTTGTTTCAGTCGGAGATTATCCGAAATAGTGGCCGATAAACGGATTGCCATCGTCATCTGATGGAAAGAACGGCAGCAAGAGCAGGATAATTCTCCTGAGAATGGCGATCATCTTTGAAAAAAATGATAACGGAGTCGTGGACTCGTCAGAAATCATAGTGTAACCTCCATTCAATTATTGTAGCCTTTAGTTTACGATATTATATTACTATAAGCGGCGGAAATAGTCAATAACAACAGACCAATGTTTAACAAAATATAAACAGGCTGTAACATTTTTAGCAAAATAGAACACAATTCAAAAAAGCAGACGAACTGTGTCGAACGAAAATTGTGCATTATGGGCATATTTTTTAGGCGTTTATATTGCTTTGTGGCGTTTCTTGTGGTATATTATCACTGCGATACAAATGAAGCGGCCCGCGATTCGATTGCGCCGAAGGTCCATGAACGGAACATGGCCTAAATCGGTGACGCTTGCGGACGGTAAACTCTGCTTGTATCGCAAGCGTATCCGCAATCGGGAAATCGCAACAGCGATTTTGCAGCTGCTTTATTTGTATCGCAACAAAAAGTAATTGCTCCTGACGGAAAGCTTTATCTTTGCCGACTGCGCTAACGGTGTCGGCAAACAGCTACATAAAAAAATCGACATACTCGGCTATTTAGCGGCAGTGTGGCGATGATCGGTGCGGATAATCTTCCGCAGGCGCAATTTGCGTTGTATGAACAGGGAGTTCACCGAAAATTTAACGCTACGGCGCCTAATTCGGCGGTATATAGCCATATATAGACTGAAAGCTTATACGCCGTTTCTAAGCCTTGTGGTATCTGTTATATTAAAAGCGGAGCTTGTCGGTTCGGTGTTTTGATATAACCCATATCATACGGTTTGACAAGTGAATAATATAAGCGTATAACATAGGTCTTTCCCGGATTAACGAAATGATCGGGGACCCCTGCCGTTGAGAAAAATATCAAAGGTCGAAACATAACGGAGGGAAAAGCTATGACGTATCAGAAAATGTATTTTATTCTGTTTAACGCTATAACTGATTCGTTGGAAGAGATTGAAGGTTCTAATTTTGAAAAGGCCAAAGCAATTCTCAGAAACAGTCAGATCGTTGCTGAGGAAGCTTATTTGGATCAATAAGCTATCATCATGCAACAAATGAGCCGCAGTGCAAGCACTGCGGCTCATTTGCGCTTTGAGCGCGTTGGTGCGATGGGGGCTCGGGGCAAAAGGTTTCCCCGACGGGGAAACCGCCG
>USMJ01000032.1 GCA_900555805.1 uncultured Oscillospiraceae bacterium
CGGCGGTTTCCCTGACGGGAAACCTTTTGCCGCCGAATTTCATCGGTCGAGGCGGCAAAAGCTCCCCACAGCACACATTCGGGTGTACCTCAAAAGATATAAGCCTTAAATTTTATTAAAAGCATTGACCCGAGCCGTCTTTTCAAGTAAAATGACATAAGAAAACAACACACGGGAGGTATGAGCATGGGTCATCTTGTTGAAGTTAAAGATGTATATAAAATCTATAATCCGGGCGAAAACGAGGTCAGAGCCCTGGACGGCGTTTCGCTCACCGTCGACGAGGGCGAGTTCGTGGCGATAATCGGTCAGTCGGGCTCGGGCAAGAGTACATTTATGAATATGCTCGGTCTCCTTGACGAATGCACGAGCGGCGAATATTATCTCGACGGCAGAGACGTCCGTAACCTGACGGACGACGAGCTTTCGGAAATAAGAAACGAGGAGATAGGCTTCATCTTTCAGGGATACAACCTCATTCCGTCGCTGACGGCTCAGGGCAATGTCGAACTTCCTCTTGCGTATAGAGGCATGCCGAAAGAGGAGAGACACATAAGATCCTCCGAAGCTTTGGAGAGGGTCGGTCTCGGAAAAAGAAAGAACCATCTGCCGAGACAGATGTCGGGCGGACAGCAGCAGAGAGTAGCGATAGCCAGAGCCATAGCGGCAAGACCGCCGATAATCTTAGCCGATGAGCCGACAGGCGCTCTTGACAGCGCGTCGGGCAAGGAAGTTCTGAAAATTCTCAAAGAGCTGAACGACGAGGGAAAGACGGTTATCTTCATCACCCACGATAACTCAATAGCGGCTCAGGCGAAGCGCATTGTTACCGTTCAGGACGGCAGGATCATCGACGACAGAATAAACACGCCCAAAGAAAATTAAACTTTTATAAATAATGACCGCCTACGGGTTCAAAGCTCCCGTCGGGCGGTCTTTTTTTCTTGACAGCCAAGCCGTCATTTAGTATAATCAAAATGTAAAGTTATGGTTAAAACTATACAAACAATCTGAAAGGTGGTAAAATTCATGAAGAAATCAAAGAAAATAACAATTATAATCATTCTTGCGGTTCTTATAGTTGCAGGAATTATTGCGGCGGTCGGATTTTCGACAAAGAAAGATACCAAACTGTCGGGCAAGCTGACAGCGATTGATAATTACGGAAAATTATACACATATGATTTTGAAAAGAAAGACATCGCCGAAATCAAAATTGACGGCTATTCAGAATTATTTGACAGCCATTCAAAACTTTACGATTTTGCAGGGTACGATTCAACAGGTTCTGAATTCTTTTGCAGTGCCCGTCAAGATGATGAATACTACATATTAAAGGTTCGCAATAATCAAGTCACCGCATCGTGGAAAATACCCGATAAGCCATATTCGGCTAAAAGAGTAGGCGAAAGTATAATTATTGCCTTTACTGATTCAGTCAGCGTTTTGAACACCGAAAGCGGAGAAATTGAAAATTTGCTCAAAAATGAAGTCAATTTGGGCGAAATCGCCGTCTATGGAAACAAATTCGTGATCTGGGGCGAGACGACATATTGCGTAGGCGAAACCGCTAACGGCGAAATTATACTCGGAGATATAATGACGCATGACGCCTCTCTGAAAATTTCATGCTTTACCGGTGAAGATGAGGTGCTTTTATACAGTACACCGGACTGCCGTATATATTCACTTAAGCTTTCCGGAAATTATTCAATATCCGAATCAAGCTATGACTTTAAGGGCGCAATACCCAAGGCTGTGAACAAAAACAACATTCTTTGTCTCAATGAGTCTGAGCGTAAATTCTTTGTTTACATGACAGATAAGAAAGAATTTACACAGGCGGATGTTGATGAAAAGTTTGTGCACACCGTAGAGATTGATTGGAACGATTAAGTAAAGCCATATTGTACAGCATCTAAAATTTGAAAATTTTAAAGCTATAACCTTATAAGGAGAATAACTATGATCTACTTCGGAAAAGAAAACACATTCCATTTGCAGACAGAAAATACAAGCTATATCCTGCGCGCAATGCCGTCGGGTCAGATAGAGGGACTTTATTACGGCAGAAAAGTCTCGCATACCGACGATTACCGCTATCTTTATGATAAACACGGCTGCGGATACAGCAATTCGACGCCCCGTTCACAGAAAGATAAGTCGCTTTCCCTTGACCATATAGCCCTCGAATATTCAACCTACGGCAAGGGCGACTACAGACTTCCTGCAATGCAGGTTAAGCATGAAAACGACGATTTCACAAGCGATTTCGTCTTTGTCAAGGCCGAGAAAGTCCTAAAACCCGAGCTTAAAGGTCTGCCGTCAAGCTACGGCGAAAGCGAAACGCTCTGTGTGACGCTGAACGATAAAGCCCTCGGCGCAGATCTTGAACTTTACTACAGCGTCTTTGAAAAGGCGAATGTCATCACAAGAAG
Organism: uncultured Oscillospiraceae bacterium; assembly: GCA_900555805.1. Classification (GTDB taxonomy): domain Bacteria; phylum Bacillota; class Clostridia; order Oscillospirales; family Acutalibacteraceae; genus UBA6857. The sequence continues at coordinate 2,439 of USMJ01000032.1, forward strand.
TGCAAGACTTGTCAACAAAAGCAAAGAAACAGTAAGAATAAACTCTATCATGAGTATGCAGCTCGATCTCCCGAGAGGGGATTGGACAATGCTCACCTTTGACGGCGCATGGATAAAAGAGCGCAGCAAGTATGAGCATAAACTCAATTCGGGCGTTTGCTCCGTCGGCTCGATAACGGGAACCAGCTCCAACAGACATAACCCGTTCTTCGTCATAAAAGACGACGAGGCGACAGAGGATCACGGCGACTGCTACGGCTTCAACCTCGTCTATTCCGGCAACCATATCGCCAGAGCAGAGGTTTCGACCCACGGCTTAGTTCGGGTACAAAACGGTATAAATCCGTTTGAATTTGAATGGCATCTGAAAGCGGGTGAGAGCTTTGATTCGCCCGAATCCGTCCTCACTTTCAGCGATAACGGTCTTAACGGAATGAGCGCAAATATGCATAAGTTCGTCAAGGAGAACATCGTCAGAGGAAAGTGGAAGAACAGACCCAGACCCATACTCGTCAACAACTGGGAGGCTACATACTTCGGATTTACCGAGAAGAAGATACTCCAAATAGCTAAAGCCGGCAAGGATCTCGGCGCCGAAATGTTCGTCCTCGACGACGGCTGGTTCGGCAAGAGAAACAGCGATCATTGCTCTCTCGGCGACTGGTATGTCAACAAAAAGAAGCTTCCCCACGGTATAGACGGACTTTCAAAGAAGGTCAACGAAATGGGGCTTATGTTCGGTCTCTGGGTCGAACCCGAAATGGTTTCGCCCGACTCCGACCTTTACAGAGCCCACCCCGATTGGGCGCTTACCTCCGACGACTATGAGCCGTCACAAGGCAGAAACCAGCTCGTACTCGACTTAACAAGAGCCGAAGTCAGGGAATATATCACAAATACGCTTATAGATGTTTTCAGATACGGAAATATTGAATATATAAAGTGGGATATGAACCGCCAGTTCTCCGACGTTTTCTCCCACAGAAAGGGCAGAAAAACGGGCGAGATTTTCCACCGCTATGTCATGGGCCTTTATGAGATTCTCGACACGCTGACCGAGAAATTCCCCGACATTCTCTTCGAGTCCTGCTCGTCGGGCGGAAACCGCTTCGACCTCGGTATGTTCTGCTACATGCCGCAGTGCTGGACGAGCGACAACACGGACGCTCTCGACAGAATTTTCATCCAGTCGGGAACATCATACGGCTATCCGCAGTCGGTCATGACAATGCATGTCGCGGCTTCCCCGTCGTTCGCAAACTTCAGACCGGCTTCGATCGAACACCGCTTCAACGTCGCCGCTTTCGGACTTTTAGGCTACGAGCTTGATGTCACGCAGCTCAACAGATTTGAAAGAGCCGCCGTCAAGAAACAGATAGCTTTCTATAAAAAGTACAGAAACCTCCTGCAATACGGAACTTTCTACCGCATAGGCGACTTCTTCAAGTCCGACATAGCCAAGTGGGAGATCGTCTCCGAAGACAAATCACAGGCTATCCTCGGCTACTTCGTCGACAGGGTCAAGCCTAACTGGGGCAACGACGTCATCAAATTTGTCGGCCTTGACGAAAACACAATATATGATATGTGTACCCGAACTCAACTGCTGAACTTAAAGACGTTCGGTGAGATTGTCAATGTTCCGATGCCGATAAAAATGGACATGGAGGACGGCAAGTTCTATGAGTTCCTGACCAACACCGTCAAGCTTCGCACCGAGAAAGAAAACTATACCCTCGGCGGCGACTGCCTGATGTACGCGGGCTTCAAGCCGGGTCAGCCGTTTGTTCTCAGCGGATATAACTTCAAAACAAGAATGCTGGTCGATACAGATTCGAGAGTTTACGTTCTCAATAAACGCACGGAGGATAAGTAATGTCAAGAGAAAACACAAGCCTTAACTTCGGCTGGAAATACAGCGAGGAATATTCCGAAGATAAGATGCTGCCGGGTTATGACGACAGCGAGTTTGTCACTGTCGATATTCCCCATACCTGCAAGGAAATACCGCTCAACGACTTCGACGAAAGAATGTATCAGTTTGTTTCCGCTTACAGAAAGTCATTCGACTTCCATAAACAGGAGGGGAAGCGCGTTCTTCTTCACTTCGAGGGCGTCGCGAACGCCGCCGACGTTTGGCTCAACGGCGAATACCTCGGCGAGCATAAATGCGGCTATACGCGCTTCAGCTTCGACATTACCGATAAGCTGAAAGACGGCGAAAACCTGCTTTCTGTCAAGGTCGATTCGACCGAAAGAAAGGATATTCCGCCTTTCGGAAACGTTGTCGACTACCTTTGCTACGGCGGAATATACAGAGAGGTATGGCTTGAAACGGTCGACGAAGAATATATATCCGACGCATTTATCAGAACAAGAAATGTTGAGATTGAAAAGAAGCTTATCGAATGCGATGTCACATTCAATAAAGCGGTCAAGGGCGAGCTTAAAATCGAGCTTCTTGACGGCGAAAATGTTATAGGTACGCAGAAGTGCGCCGTTGACGGTGAGAAGATAAAATTCAAGTGGCAGACCGCCGGCGTACTCCCTTGGACGATAGAGAATCCGAAGCTCTACTTCCTGCACCTTTCTTTCGGAAAGGACAGTAAGACCTACCGCTTCGGCTTCAGAGAGTGCGAATTCAAAAAAGACGGCTTCTATCTCAACGGTATGCATATAAAGCTCAGAGGTCTCAACCGTCATCAGGCTTATCCTTATGTCGGCTATGCCATGCCCGAATCGGCTCAGAAAGCCGACGCCGACTTCCTCAAATATGAGCTCGGAGTCAACTTCGTCAGAACTTCGCATTACCCAGACAGCGTTCACTTTATCGAAAGATGCGACGAAATCGGCTTGCTTGTGTTCACCGAAATACCGTCGTGGCAGTATATCGGCGAGGGCGAATGGAGAGACAACTTCCTTAAGAGCGTAGAAGACATGGTTCTTCGCGACAGAAACAATCCGTCCGTTATTCTTTGGGGTGTCCGCGTCAACGAAGGTCCCGACTGCGACGAGCTTTATATCAAATCAAACGAGATAGCCCACCGTCTTGACGATTCAAGACAGACGGGCGGCGTCAGAGCGATACCGCGTTCTCATCTTCTTGAAGATGTTTACACCTATAATGACTTCATTCACTCGGGAGGCAAAAAAGCGTTATTAAATCCTGCCATTATTGCAGGAACTGCCCCGTACCTCGTCACGGAACATAACGGACACATGTATCCGACAAAGAGCTTCGACAGGGAACAGATAAGAATCGAACAGGCGTTAAGACACGCCAGAGTTCTCAACAAAGCCTATTCTTCGGACAGATACTCGGGAGCGACAGGCTGGTGTATGTCCGACTATAACACGCACAAGGACTTCGGCAGCGGTGACAGAATTTGCTACCACGGCGTATCCGACATGTTCCGCGTTCCGAAAATAGCCGCGTCGGTCTACGCTTCTCAGCAGGACGATACCCCCATTCTCGAGATATCATCGGCGATGGATATAGGCGAGTATCCCGCCTGCGCCATGGGTCAGATCTATGCGTTCACCAACTGCGATTATGTCAAGATATATAAAAACGGCGAATATATTTCGACCCAAAATCCCGACAGAACGACCTTCAAGCATCTTCCGCATCCGCCCGTCTTTATCGACGATTTCATCGGCGACAGTATCGTCAAGAACGACAAATGGCCCGAATTCTCGGCTTCATTGCTCAAGCCCGTTATCATAGCGGCGAGAAAGAAAGGCTGGTCTATATCGCCGAAGTATTACCCGGCGACCGCCCTCGGATTCCTGACAAGCGGCAAGAGCCTGCAGCAGACGATCGACCTTTTCGGAAAATATCTTTCCAACTGGGGCGGAGCGTATAACTGCTATAAGTTCGAGGGCTATATCAATAACGAGTGCGTCAAGACCGTGACAAGAACTTTCTGCACTTCGGTCACGCTCGATGTCAGCGCCGATAGCCGCGAGCTTGTCGAAAAAGACACTTATGACGTCACCCGAATCGTTCTCAAGGCCGTCGATCAGAACGGCAACCGTATGCCGTTCGCTTCAAACGGAATCACCGTCAGAACGACAGGCCCGATCGAAGTTATCGGTCCTAAGATGTTCTCGCTCATCGGCGGCGACCGAGCGTTTTGGATAAGAACGACGGGCAAGAGCGGCAAGGGCATAGTCAAGATTTCAACAGAATCGCTCGGCGAATATTTCATCGACGTGAGCGTTAAAAAGATCAAGCAATGAAAGAATATCTGACGTATATATATGACGAAAAACCGTCTTGGGACTCGGTTCCCAAGGCGGAGATCTCCTGCTATCAGTGGGAGGGAAGTGAGAAATACAGACCCGAAGCCTACGCCAAAATGTGCTTCGTTAAAGATAAGGGTGTGTACGTTCTGCTTATGTGCAGTGAGGAAGCCCCGAAAACGGATTGCAAGTCTGTCAATGATCCGGTCTATCATGACAGCTGTCTCGAAATGTTCCTATCATTCGGGCAGGAGGGATATCTTAACATAGAGACGAATTCGGCAGGCGTTTACTTGTCCGAATTCGGAAAAACAAGAGGATCCCGCCGCTTTTTAAGCGACATAACAAGCGAGGCACCGACCGTCACGCCGCAGAGAGTCGGCGCGTACTGGGGAAATGAAATATTCTTCCCCAATATCATATTCAAGGCTTTGTATCCGGACTTTGACACGGTCAGGCCGGGAACATACAGAGGGAATTTCTACAAATGCGGCGACCTGACGGAAATTCCGCATTACGGCTCGTTCGCGCCGATGGGGGCTTTCGAACTGGGCTTCCACAACCCTGAACTTTTTGCATATTTTATTGTTAAAGGAAGAAACGAAAATGGAAAATAAGGCGCTTTGCGAAATTTGCGACGGATTTAAGATCGCGTCGCCCATCAAGCAGGCAAACCAGATAAAAACCGGTCTCATCAACACGACATACCTTGTCGAAACCGAGGACGGCAAAAAATATATGGTTCAGAGAATTAACACATACGTTTTCAAAAAGCCCGACGAACTCATGGAGAACATATCGGGCGTGACACATTTTTTGAGAAAACGCATAAAAGAAAGCGGCGCCGACCCCGAAAGGGAGACGTTGCGCTTTTTGAAGACGGCGGACGGAAACAGCTTTCTGACGCTCGAAAACGGCTCGACATGGCGCGCATACGTCTATATGGATAACTCGTTCACCGTCAACGAAACCGAGGATATGGAAGTGTTCAGAAGCGCAGGCGTTGCGTTCGGGCGGTTTATGAAGAGGCTCAATTCGTTCCCGGCCAAGGAGCTTCACGAGACGATAGCCGATTTCCATAATACGCCTAAAAGGTACTCAGACTTTCTTGAAAGCGTGGAACTTGACAGCGCCGGCAGGAAAAATACCTGCTTGGAGGAAATACGCTTTGTGACGGATCGCTGCGACGATATGAGTATCCTCATGAAATTATATGAGGACGGAAAGATCCCGACAAGAGTAACGCATAACGACACGAAGCTCAACAACGTTCTGTTTGACGACAGAACAAACGAGGCGTTCTGCGTTATAGATCTCGACACCGTTATGCCGGGAATGTCGCTCTACGATTTCGGCGACAGTATGCGTTCGGGCGCAAACTCAGCCAAAGAGGACGAGAAAGATCTCGACAAGGTATATCTCAATCTTGATCTTTTCAGAAGCTATACAGAGGGCTTTTTAAGCGAGACGCTCCAATGTCTGACAAAGGCCGAGGTCGAATATCTTCCGTTTTCCGTTAAGCTCATGACGCTTGAATGCGGAATGAGATTCTTGAAGGACTATCTCGACGGAGACATATATTTCAGAACAGAGTATCCCGAGCATAATCTTGTCAGAGCGAGAAACCAGTTCAAGCTCGTCGCCGACATGTACAAGATTTCTTAAATCCACGTTGGATTCATTGGTGTACTCGCTGCGGGTAATGATGCCATCGGATTTGTAGCCGATATTTAAAACGATCTCATCTTCTTTTACATCGATGACCTTACCAGTGACAATCTCTCCTGTACGTATTGTTTTTAATGATTCCTCTAACATTTGTTCAAAACTTAATTCTGACATTAGTATGAACCTCCTCAATGATTTTCTTGGGGGTCGAAGCCCCTGCTGTAATACCTACGCTGCGCACAGAATTTACACTCTCAGGATTCAAATCGTCCAGTGTCTGAATGTAATAAGTATCCTTACACTCTTTTTGGCATATCTCGTACAGTTTGCGGGTGTTAGAACTATTCTTCCCGCCGATGACGATCATAGCATCTACCTGCGAAGCTATACGTTCAGCTTCCACTTGTCTTTCCTGTGTTGCATTGCAAATCGTATTTAAAACAAGTATATCATAACCCTTTTTCTCAAATT
>USMJ01000033.1 GCA_900555805.1 uncultured Oscillospiraceae bacterium
ACCCACCGCGCTTGCCTTTATCGCCGCGCTTCCCAGCTGCACAATCGGAAGCGGCGATACGAAGCTTGCTTCGGAGAGCATAGCTTCCGCTGTATCGGAATGTGAAGCAAAAAGCCCGAATTTCATCTGACGGCAAGGTTCACTCGGGTCTGATCAGAAAGCCCGACTTGCATCAAGAGGTGGGACGGCAAAACGGTTTTCGTCCCGAAAACCGCCGCAAGCCTACGCCTTGCGGCACCGCGCTTCGGCAAGCCGAAGCGCGGGTTTTGCCTTAACGCCCACACTGTGCTCCTTACGCTAATATCTCGACATTGCACAATCTTCCCCTTGTCTCCGTTCGCTCCCCTCTCTCGTCAGAAAACTTCCCTCAAGATAACAAAAACAGGGATCGCATAAAGCGACCCCTGCGCAGTTATTAACTGTGTACTTGAAATGAAAATTATTCGCCCTTGACTTCTTCGGCGACGATAGCGTCTTCAACGATAGCTTCGTCTGTTTCTTCCTCGATAGCCTCGTCAACTGCCTCCTCCGCTGCGTCGAGAAGCTCTTCAGCTTCCTCGGCGAGCTCGGTCTCTTCATCTTCGATGAGGGCGCGGATCGAAAGGCTGACTCTCTTCTTCTCGAAGTCGATCTCGGTGATCTTAGCCTTAACAACTTCACCGATCTTGAGAGCGTCCTGCGGCTTAGCAATGTGTCTGTCGGCGATCTGTGAAATGTGGATAAGACCGTCGATGCCGGGGATGATGTTCGCGAATGCGCCGAATGTGGTCATGCCGACGATCGTTGCGTCAACAACTGTTCCGACGGGATAATCTCTCTTGAGAATCTCCCACGGATTGTCTTCGATCTTCTTGTAGCCGAGAGAGATCTTCTTGTTCTCGCGGTCAAGAGCCTTGACATAAACCTCGACTGTGTCGCCGACGTTGACAACCTCTGACGGATGCTTGATTCTCGTCCATGACAGCTCGGAAATATGTATCATTCCGTCTACGCCGCCGATGTCGACGAATGCGCCGTATGAGGTGAGAGACTTAACTGTGCCGGTGTAGACCTGACCTTCCTGGACATTCTCCCAGAAAGCTTCTCTTGCGGCCTTGCGCTCTTCTCTGAGTACCGAACGGATAGAACCGACGGCTCTTCTTCTCTGCTGGTTGACCTCAATGATTCTGAATCTGACCTTCTTGCCGAGCAAGGTGTCAAGCTCTTCGTCACGGCCGAGACCTGTCAGTGAAGCAGGGATAAAGACTCTGACGCCCATGGTGTAAACGAGTATACCGCCTCTGATAACTTCGGCGACTGTGCCCTCGAGGATCGTCTGTTCCTCTTCGGCCTTGATAACATCGTTCCAAGCGGCGATAGAATCGTAACGACGCTTGGAAAGCATGATCGTACCTTCAACATCGTTAGTCTTCATGATGATGAGATTAAGCTCGTCACCGATCTTAAGCTCTTTTGTGGGATCGGCAGTCGGGTCGTTGCTGTATTCCTCCGCAGGGATGAAACCAGCGTATTTCCTGCCGATATCGACCTGTATCTCATTAGGTGCAATACCTACAACAACGCCAAGCACTTTCTGGTCGGTGCTCATTGCTTTCAATGACTCCTCCAGTGCTGCCTCAAAGCTCATTTCTTCTGAATTAGGTGTCTGTTCGTTCAAAATTTCGGACATGGTAAAAAGTACCTCCTTTATAATACCTGCGGGAGTTGATGCGCCCGCTGTTACCCCGATCAAGTCAAAGCCGCTAAGGTCAATATCCTTGAGTTCCTCCGCGGTTTCGATAAGATAAGTCGGACAGTTTTTTTCACACACCGTTTTAAGTTTAAATGTGTTGGAGCTTGTCCTGCCCCCGACGACAACCATGGCGTCGCATTCAAGCGAAAGCTGTTCCGCCTCTTTTTGCCGTTCATTAGTTGCACTGCATATTGTATCAAATATCTTTCGATTTGTACAGTGAATTTTCAGAATTTTTAAACATTTTTCCCATTCTTTTATGGAAAAGGTTGTCTGAGCGACACATATCTGCTGTTTTTGTGAAAAATCTCCGTGCTTTTCGAGAAGCGCTTCGAGTTCTTCGCTGTTTTTATAGACATAGGATTCGCCGCGGCAGTGGCTTCTGAATCCCTGAACCTCAGGGTGGTGATCGTCGCCGGCGATGAGCGTGACCGTGTCCTCGGCGGAATGTTCTCTGATTATTTTGTGGATTTTCATGACAAACGGACAGGTTGCGTTTATGTACTCCCTGCCGAGTGCTTCGATTTGGTCTATCGTTCCCTCGGTGACGCCGTGCGTCCTTATAACTATTTTATATCCCTCGGGAGCGTCCTGCGGTGTTTCGGCTATCTTCACTCCCCTGCTTTCAAGGTCGGCTATGACCTGCGGATTGTGGATTATCGGGCCGAGAGTGCATACTTTTTCGCCGCTTTCGACCATTTTATAGAGCATATCGACGGCTCTGTTGACGCCGAAACAGAAACCTGCCGTTTTCGCAAGCTTTATTCTTTCGTTAATCATCTTTAAGACCTTTCGTTTTTTCAGTGATAACGCTTATGACTTTTTCTATTGATTCTTCAAGCCCGATGTCGCTCGTGTCGACGGTCACCGAATCCTCGGCAGGCTTTAAGGGAGCTATTTTTCGGTGTGAATCGTCATAGTCGCGCTTGACTATATCGGTCAAAACCCCGTCATAGCTCGCTTCTATGCCCTTTTCGCAAAGCTCTTTATACCGTCTGTTCGCCCTGCATTCGGGTGAAGCGGTGAGGAAAATCTTGACCTGAGCGTTCGGCAGAACGACCGTTCCGATATCTCTGCCGTCCATGATACAGTCGTTTTTCTCGGCTATGTCGCGCTGAAGATCGAACAAAAACGCTCTGACCGCAGGCACGGCGGAAACTCTCGACGCCGCCATAGAAGCCTCGGGAAGTCTTATCTCCTTTGAAACATCTTCGCCGCAGAGGAACATTCTCTGTTCGCCGTCGATGAACTTCAATTCTACCTTTGTTTCGGGGAGAACGGAGGCTATCGCCTCGTCGCTTTGCATATCGACTTTCTTTCTCAACGCGCTGACGCCGACCGTTCTGTAAAGAGCGCCCGTGTCGATATAGATATATCCGAGCTTTTCTGCGGCTTTTCGTGAAATTGTGCTTTTGCCTGCCCCGGCAGGGCCGTCTATCGCTATGTTTATTTTCATCTTGACCTCCTGAATTGTTTGTTTTGGGTACACGCCGAATGCGTGCTTACGGGAAATTTATTTCATGTTTTATAAATCTGTGCTTGTTGAAATTCGTTATCGGACAGCGGTCGGGATTCGAGCTGCAAGCGTACTCCGACACTGATCCGTGTCGGGTCGCAAACAGCCGTAAGTTTTGATCAAGCTTCAAATCCGAGCTGCGCTGACCTGAAGTCTGTTCGTGTGTTCTCCGCGGCACTCACCGCTTTCAGCGGCTACCGCGCCGCTGCTCTAATCTCACCGAGCTTCGGCGAGCCTGCACAAATGCGCAGTCTCGCCTCTATCAGCCTCCGAACCTAAAATCAAACCGATAAATCACATCAAACCAAAGCCCAACTCGCTGTCTTTCCGAATATAATCAGCCGGCCGCGCTTTCGCCTGCGAGGTGGCCCGTCGAAAAGGCTATCTGGAGATTAAAGCCTCCCGTGTACGCGTCAACATCTATAACCTCGCCCGCAAAATAAAGTCCGTTCACGAGCTTTGACTGCATGGCCTTCGGGTCAATCTCGCTGACCTTTATACCGCCCGAGGTGACGATAGCTTCGTCTATCGGTCTGAAATCTATCGCTGTAACTTTCAAGCCTTTAAGCAGGTTCACAAGCTTATGGCGCATCTCTTTTGTTATCTGATTGGTCTTTGTCGTCGGCTTGATGCCGCTGAGCTTGGCTATAACGGGGATAAGCTTCTGCGGCAGGAGCTTTCCGAGCGAATTGATGAAATTCTTGTTCGCGAACTCAAGAAAATCGCTCTGAACCCTCTTGTCAAGCTGTTCGAACGTTAAGGCCGGCTTCAGGTCGATATATATTTCATACTGCTTTTTGCCGAGGTCTCTCATGTGCGTGCTTGCGCTTAAGATGAGAGGACCCGATACGCCGAAGTGCGTGAAGAGCATTTCGCCGAACTCGCGGTATACCTCTTTGTAGTTTTCGGCGTCATAGACCGTTATTTCTACATTTCGCAGAGATAATCCCTGCGCGTCGCTGCACCAGCCCTCATGGGCGACCAGCGGCACGAGCGAGGGCTTCGGTTCGACCACAGTGTGTCCCACAGCACTCGCCAGAGCGTACCCGTCACCTGTAGAACCCGTAGCCGCATATGACTTTCCGCCTGTGCAGACGATGACCTTGTCGCCTGCGATCTTCTCGCCGCTTTCAAGCTCGACGCCGACAGCCGATCCGTTCTCGGTCAGAAGCGACTTCACCCTGCCGCGTATGCGCTCGGCTCCGAGCCTTTCGCAGGCGTTGTTCAGAGCGTCGACGATATCCGAAGCTTTGTCGGACACGGGGAACACCCTATTCCCCCTCTCGACCTTAAGCTCGACGCCTTCGTTCTCGAAAAACTCCATCGTGTCTATCGGCATAAATCTCGTGAACGCGCTGTAAAGGAACCTGCCGTTGGTCGGAACGTTCGCTATCAGGTCGTTGACGAGAGTGCAGTTATTTGTGACGTTGCACCTGCCCTTTCCCGTTATCATTATCTTTCTTCCGGGGCGTTCGTTTCTTTCGATAAGCAGGACGTCCGCTCCGTTTTCCTTAGCCGAAACAGCCGCCATAAGTCCTGCCGCGCCTGCCCCGACGATGATTACTTTGTTACTCAAATCAGACTCTCCCGTCCTTTGTTTAAATCAATATATTTTATCACATTCCGGAGGAAATAGCAAATGTTTTTACCGCCGCCGATACCTCTGCATAATTCCGTACGGCGCAACATATATTTTATTAACATTTTTCCTAAGGAGGAGGGTTTATGACTCAAAGCGAGGACAGAGCCGTTCTGCTCGGTCAATACATAATAAAAAACAAAGCCACCGTCAGAGAGGCGGCGGCATGGTCGGGAATATCCAAATCGACGGTACACAGCGATGTGACAAAACGGCTTTCCAAAATAGACAGCGGTTTATTCAAAGAGGTAAGAAAGGTTCTTGACGAAAACAAAGCCGAAAGGCATATGCGAGGCGGAATGGCAACGAAAGAGAAGTGGGAGAAGAAAGCGGCGGAAAAAGACAGACAGAGCTTATAGAAAAATCCGTCCTGTGTTTCGCAGGACGGATTGATATTTTTATTTCACCCCACAACAGCCGCCTTGACGGCTCTCATGACCTTGCTCGCGGCAGGGACGGCGACCGTTCTTGACGAACCGCCGTTTTCGACCATGACGACTATGGCGTAAGGCGTATCTTCTTTCAGTGAGTAGCCGAAGAACCATGAATGCGGTCTCTTTCCGTCGACCTCCGCCGTGCCTGTCTTTCCGCACATTTTAAGCCCCGGGAAGTAGTTCTCGCCGTAGACGTTCTTGACGGTGTAGCGCATAAGCTCCTGCATATACTGAGCCGTTTTGGCGTCTATCGTTATCTGGGACGAGCCTTTTATATTGTCTATCGCTTTCGTGAGCTTTGAACCTGCCGACTTGACTATCTGCGGTGTGACGGCTTTTCCGCCGTTGGCTATCGCGCCGGCTATCATCATCATATTGCAGGGATTGGCAAGTACCGTTCCCTGACCTATTCCCGACCAGCCCAAGGTGTATTGGTCGGCGTTTTTCATGTTGAACACGCCTGCCTTGAGGTTGACTCCGCAGGCTTGAAGGCTCCTGTTAAAGCCGAGCTCCTGAGCCGTCGCCGTCAGCTTCTTCTCGCCGAGTTCAAGAGCAATCTCGGCAAACACGCTGTTGCATGATCTTCCGTAGGCTTTCTTGAACGAGATATCGCCGTGCTTCGAGTTGCAGATTATATCGCCGTCTTTTGTTTTGAGCTTGCCCGTGCAGGTGAACGTCCTCTTTGAGATGTTGGGCAGGTTTTCTATCGCGCTTACGGCGACGATCGTTTTGAAAGTCGAACCGGGCGTGAACAGACCCGAAAGACATCTGTTGAGATAGATTCCGTCGTATTTTCCGCTCGTGTCCGAATTTATATCGGACGGGATATTATGCGGATCGTATGCAGGTTTTGACACCATGCATATCACGTCGCCTGTCTTATAGTTATAGACGGCGATGGTTCCGTTGTGGCTTCCGAGGGCGTTATACGCCGTGACACAAAGCCCGGCGTCTATGGTAAGGGTCATGTCGTTCCCCGTTCCGTCCTTGACGGTTTTATAGACGCCGTTTATAAGGTCATAGCCTATGAGATATGACCTGTATATCGACTGAACGCCCGTGGCGATATAGCCCTGAGTGTCACCGACGACATGGAGCGTCGCCTTTCTTGTGGTGTAGTCCGAGTTGAATACTCGCTTGCCGTCCTTGCTCCTGACCAAGATTTTTCCGCTTCTGTCATATACGGTACCGGCGGATGTGAGCTGTCGGTTGGTATAGAGGTGGCCGTTGACCCTGTTCGTGACCCAAGTCTGACCGTGGACGACATAGCTGTAAGCCAAAAAGCCGAGCCCTATGAAGAACGCAAAAATAAGGGCATAGACGACATAAGCCCGTCTGACTGTATTTCTCATTTTCGTCTCTCCTATTGATTTTTATATAATTTGGGATAGGTTCTTATATCCGCCGCCTTGATAAAGGCGAAAAGTCCCCATGAACATATCATACTCGAGCCTCCTCGGCTGACGAACGGGAGCGTAACACCCGTAAGGGGGACGATATCCGTGATTCCGAAGATATTCAGGCATACCTGAAAAAGCAACATCGCGCAAGCACTGACGCAGGCTATGGAGTAGAAAGTCGAGGGCGAGGACTTCGAGATCTTGATAGCGTATATCGCGAGAACAGCAAACGCTATGACTATCATAAAGCCCATGACAAGACCCCATTCTTCGCAGATAACGCCCCAGACAAGGTCTGTCGTCGAAGCGAAAACGTTGCGGAGCCTGCCGTTGCCGATTCCGACGCCCCAAAAGCCGCCGCTTAAAGAATAGACGATGGTTCTCGTCTGCTGATATCCCGAGCCGTCGATGTTTTCCCATATGTGGCGGTACACGGCGAATCTGTTCGCGACGGTGGGTTTGACATAGATTATGAGTATCGCGCCCAAAAGAGCGGCAACGCAGACGAAAGCGATAGACCTGACATCGCCCGACCTTATAAACGAGATAACAACGAACGTGAAGAAGAAAATCAGCGCCGTACCGAAATCACGCATAAGGAAAAGAACGCCTATACATCCTATGGAGAATATGAGATAGCGCATGATGCTTCTTGAGCTTTGAAGCTTTTCGAGCGTCGCCGCGCCGACATAGATGAAAGCGAGCTTGACTATCTCGGACGGCTGGAACGAAAATCCGCCTATTCTCATCCAGTTATACGCGCCGTAGGTCGAGCCGACGGTGAATCTGATTATCACGAACGAAGCCGCAAGTCCCAGCCCCGCCGCGACGGCTATGAACACTCTCGTTTTCATAACGCGCTTCACATCTTTTAACAGCCACACCAAAAATATATAAGTCGCAAGACCCATAACTATGGCGATCAGCTGTTTCATAAGACCCGACGGATATATGCTCGCCGTGACGGTCATTCCGATTCCGCAGAGGAAGAACGCTATACATTCTATCTCGAAGTTTTTCTTCTTGAACGCGATTGTCATGACCAAAACATATGTCCATTCTATCGCTATATAGATAAGAAAACAAAGAGCGACCATCGGATAGAACATTGTTCCCTGCAATACCGTAGGTATGCTTGAAAGCACCTGGAACACGGTCAGGAGAGCTAAAATAAGGCTGACATCGACCTTGCTGTATTTATGTCTGAGCTTTTCAACCATTCTCTGTTTTCACTTCCTTATCTGTAGTCTTCAACGAATTTAAGCTTCTTATCGCTGAGAGTTATTATGTCGCCGTCATAAAGCGGAACGGCGTTCGTTATCTTGTTCTTGCCGACGAAGGTTCCGTATGTCGAGCCTGCGTCGGAGATATACCATCTGTTTTGTTTTTTGACGAGCAGGGCGTGGTTTCTCGAAACATTCTGCGCGCTTATCTTTATGTCGCTGTTTCGGCTTCTTCCGAGCGTTATGCGGTTGGCGCAAAGCAGGAATGTTTCTCCGCTTTCGGGGTTGATGATCGCCGCCTGCTTTTCGGCGGATTTTCTGTCACCCGGCTGCGCCTGAGGTTTATATTCGCCGCCGTAGCCGCCCTCGTCGGAATAAACGTCCTTGATCCTGCCCTTGAAAGTCTCTCCGCCTTGGGCGTTCTTCGGATGGAAGTCGATTTTTATCGAATCGAAGTCGTCATATCGCTCGGGGCTTGCCTGCGAAACGGGAGGTTCGTTTGCGCTGTCGGGTTTGGCGTACGGGGAAGTATTATCTGTATTTTGAACAGGCGTCTCGGCGTATTGATTCTTCTTGCCGCGGCGCTTTTTGCCGACATGGATAACGGGGTCGTCGGTTATGACAAACTGAAAATTGCAGTCGCCGAAAGTGATGATATCGGAATTTTTTATAGTCGCCTCGCCCTCTATCTTTTCGCCGTTGACGAACGTTCCGAGCTTCGAGTTGGTGTCGAAGATATACCAGCCGTCGACCCTTCGGCAGATAGCGGCGTGGAAACGCGAAACCGTTCCGTAGACGAGGGT
>USMJ01000034.1 GCA_900555805.1 uncultured Oscillospiraceae bacterium
AGTGCCGCGGCGGACTCGAGAAGAAACTTCGGGTCAAGATACAGTCGGTCGCGGCGGCCGGGTGCGCCCCACAACGCCGATAGGCGTTGTGGGGCCGTACGGACGGCACAGAACGGATTTGGGTTCTGATAAAAATTTACGGCTGTTATCGGGAACTTGCAAAATGTGAAAATATGCAGAAATCAGCGAACGATTCGAAGCTTTCATCACAGTTTAGGCGAAATCGGCGGCACTGAACCGCGCCGCCGATTCCCATCAGCTTAATCTAAATCAAAGCAGGTCAAAACTCCGATCTCACCGACCTCGGCTGCCACCCGAGAACTCACTGCACCCGCGGCGACCCGTCCGGCACCCACTCCGCTACGCTCCGGGGTGCGCGCCCGGCCCGCCCTTTCGGCGGCACTCGCTTCGCTACCGCGCCGCCGACCTCTGCCGACCCAAAACAAAAACTCCCATACCGAATAACCGATATGGGAGTTAATGCTGTTACTTTGTCTTATCAGTCTTCGAGACCTAAGAGCCAATTAACGGAAACGCCGAGGATCTCCGACAGAGCGATAAGCTCGTAGTCGTTTACGCTTCTGATCTGGCCTTCAAGCTTTGAGAGACCTGATGCGTTGAACTCAACGCCCTTCTCGCGAAGCTGAGTGAGAAGCTCGATCTGCTTCATGTTGATCTCTTTGCGTCTTTTGCCGACTCTCTCACCAACGAGGTTGCGATCGCCGAGCGGTTGTTTTCTGATTCTCATTTTAAAAAACCCCTTTGCACACATTGTATTTGTTATTCCTCAAATACAATTCTATATTAGCAGTTATCTGCGCCACATTCTTTAACAAATTGTAAACAATATATAATATATTATATAATTTTTCGATTTTTTTGAAGCGAGAAGTCAACAATCGTGAATTTCGGGGAAAAAATCGGGAATCAGCGGTTCAAAAACAAACTTAAATTCCGAAAGCGAATATAAACTTTTTATCAAATTCGCCCGATTCAGTTGATTTTCCGACACATGTATAATATAATTCAACCTGAACCTAATTAAATAACAGGTACGGGCGAATGATTATCTCATCAAAGTTCACTGCCCGGCGGTAAGATTGCTTCGAAATCGAACTTTCAAAGAGGGCAGGGCTTCGGCGAATATGCCGCTCGGCGCGTACCGATAATAAAAAATAAAGACAGCGAAAAAACGGACGGAGGCGAACGGTGTGAATATAAACGACAGCAACACCTATGTCAGAAAGAAAAACATCAACAAAAACGACAGGCGCGTCAAAAAGACGAACAGGGTGCTCAGAGAAGCGCTGATCAAACTTCTCGAGACAAAAGATATCAAAGAGGTCACGGTCAAGGAGCTGACCGAGGCCGCCGACGTGAACAGATCGACGTTCTATTTCTACTATGAGGACATATACGACATGGTCAAGCAGATGCAGAACGAGATATATGACGTTTTCTTCGAGACGGTCATCAAGAGCGACAACGAGGTTCAGAGTATAGCGGACTACGTCGGTTACGCCAAGAGATTTTTCGACTTCTGTAAGGAAAACGAGCTTCAGTGCAAATTCGTCCTGAGCAACGACATAAACAACGAGCTGACGGAAAAAATAAAGCAGGCGGTCAGGGACAACATCCCGGACTCAGCCAAGAATTATCCGCTTTCGTCGCCGATGCATTATCTGACCACTTTCGCCATATCGGGAATAACCGGAACGGTCATAGAGTGGATGGAGAACGGAATGCAGGCCGACCCCGAAGAAATGGCACAGTTTATCAGCGCGACATACGTCTTCGGAGCGCGCGAAATAAAAAAGTCTAAATTTTGATAGCAAAATTTAACTAAAACAGTTGACAAATCGTCCGAGTGTATGATATTATAATCGGGCGATATAAACGGAGAGATACCGAAGCGGTTATAACGGAACGGTCTTGAAAACCGTCGTACGCCCTGCGTACCGTGGGTTCGAATCCCACTCTCTCCGCCATTTTTATTTGAATAGCTTTAAACAGCGTCACACGGAGAAGTACTCAAGTTGGTGACGAGGCGCCCCTGCTAAGGGCGTAGGTCGGGCAACCGGCGCAGGAGTTCGAGTCTCCTCTTCTCCGCCAGAAAAAAGCACTTGCGAAAGCAAGTGCTTTTTTCTATGCCGTCCGTTCCGAGGAGCGGCGGAATTTCATTTTCGGTGAAGCGTAAAATTCCACAATCCAAAGCACTGTTTCATATCGAGCAGTAATATTTTATCGAAAACCTAATAATCGGCTTGAATAAGAAATGCTGTCGTTACAACGGGAGTTCAGCCTTGTCAAAAAGTTCAAATACCTGCTTATTCTTTTTTACCGCTGTGGCTTTGAATTTCGCCGCCGAGCCGAAATCGTGCCTGACATATGTAACAACAATATCCGAATTGTTTATCATCCATTCGTTTCTTTTGATAATAGCGTATTTCGGCGGTACATTTTCAAGCCTGTCAGGGTATAGGGTGTTGTCACCCTTGTAAGGAGAACCTTTCGTAGGCATATATGCAAGAATGATATAGTATTCGATTGAATATTCGGTTTGCAGCTCTTTCAGTACTTGTGTGACGATCTTATCAAAGTTTCCATGATTTCCGACATAGAAAAGATTTACCCCGTGTTTTTCTATCAGCGTTCTTATTAAATTCTCAACTTGCGGTTTAACGCTTAACGGCGTATCGCCGTGACCGAAGAAAGTGCAGACCATAATAAAACCCCTCACTTATGCTCTTGAGAGCAATAGTATAAATTTATCAGCACTGATTGATGAATATTATATATTTGCTTACCGATACAGTCAAGTGCATATATATGAATACTGAAAACAATCTCCGTCAAAAGTATAATTTATATATACTTTTAACGGAGGGATATTATGGGCAAAGAGGTTGACTATAAAAACAGAGACAGATTTATACAGCTCGGCATCGCCGTTTCGACCCTTCGCAGAATCAGAGGCTTATCACAGGAGAAGTTAGCCGAAAAAGCAGGCATAAGCAGATCGCTACTCAGCAATATTGAAGCGCCGAACATGGCATACGGCTTTTCACTCAATGTTCTATATAACCTTGCCGACGCCTTGGACGTGAAACCCGAACAGCTTATAGCGGCGTCGGTGTTCCCTGATGAGATCATTAACGGTAAAAATTAAAACAGAACCGAGCGTGTGCAGTTTTCGCACGCTCGGTTTTCGCTATGATGCTTTTGGCTTGATTTGCGCCTCTATATATCAGGCTCTGCCACAGAATTATAGCTTCACAAAATCCAACAGCACCGCAACAACAAGTTGCTTGCCTAAACGTCTCTTTTATATTATAATAATATCAAATATCCGCGAGGTGAGAATTATGGAAACCAAAGATGTTATACTTAAACTCAGATCCGAGAACGGGCTGTCGCAGGATGAACTCGCCGAAAATCTTTTCGTGACGAGACAGGCTGTGTCCCGTTGGGAGAACGGCGACACCGTCCCGAACACCGAAACGCTAAAGCTGTTGTCCAAGCTTTTCGACGTTTCGATCAACACATTGCTCGGCGCGCCGAGACAGCTTGTTTGCCAGTGCTGCGGAATGCCGCTCGAAGACTCCGTGACGAGCAGGGAGCCGAACGGCGAATTCAATGAAGATTACTGCAAGTGGTGCTACACGGGCGGCGAATTCACCTATACAAGCCGCGAACAGCTCATAGATTTCTGCATCAACCACATGGCGACCGAGGAATGGCCCGCCGAACAGGTCAGAGCGCACATGGAAGCCGTCCTGCCGACGCTCAAACACTGGAAAAAAGACTGATAACGAACATCTCTCCGTTCCTTTTATAAGGTACGGGGAGATGAGTGCTTTCGGGAATCTGTTATCTCGGCGGAAAGCGGCTTCTCCGCCGAACTCACACCCGAATCTGAGCAGTATATTATAATCAAGCATACACTTCCCCGTACCAAACAAAAAAGCACGGCTCACGCCGTGCTTTTAAAGTTTATCCCAAACTTATTTAACGCTCTGAAGAAGGTCGATATACGCGCCTGCGAAGGTCGAGCCTGCCGTCTTGCTGACGACGTTGACTTCTTCGTTCTCGGTGAACATCGAGCGGTATGCGTTGTCGGTCAGAACGTAGCCTGCCTGATCGTTGCAAAGGCCGAATACCATGGTGTTCTTGCATCCGGTGAAGCTTTCGAGGGGAGCGAAGTCCCATGACTCGCCCGACCAGCTTTCTTCCTTGGCCGTGACCGCGCCGTCATAGATTATGCCTGCCTCGAATTCGCCCGGACAGAGGAAGATTCCGACGTTTCCGCCGAGCTCCATATATCCGATCTCGGTCATCATTTTATAGTTCCTGCCGTCCTTGGCGATGACCGCGTTGAGAATGTCTTCTCTTGCGGCGAGGACGTGGATTTGGTTCGTGACATTCAGCGAGACCTCGCGGTGCGTTACGCCGAGCGTCGGGGCGAGAACTTCCTCGGAGGATATCGCTTTGACCTTGTCGGCTATTGCGTTTGCGTACGCGGTGAGATTTTCGATGTCCGAAGCGCCTTCAACCTCGGTCAGTGACTTCTCGGTGGAAATTCCGAGTTCCGCGCCCTGAATGTATACAACGTTCGCGCCGACTGTCTCGTTGATGTTCTTCTCAATATAATAGGGGAAGTCAGCCGAAAGCTTGTCGGTCGACGCGCCTATGCTGACAGGGTGAATGCCTGCTTCGAGAATCCATGTTTCAGCCGAACCGTCGTCGGGGTCGAAGCGAAGTCTGTGGATCATGCTGTCATAGAAATAGGGCGAACGCTTGTCTTTTATGTATTCGCCGATGTCCGCTTCACCGTATGAGAGCGAGCCTGATTTCATGTTGTTTACGGCTTCTTTCATGCATTCTACGGTCTTGTTGAAAAGATTTTCGGTGAACTGTTTGTTCTTCTGAACCTTGAGCGGTTCGATCTTTCCGCCCGAAGCGGCGTTGCCCGTGTTGAATATGAGCGCCGGCGCAAGGGGTACGCCCATGCCGAGCGTGTCAATGCAGGAATGCTGATGAAGAACGGAAACGTTCACGCTGACGACATTGTTTTCCTTTGCGAAGTCGGAGATTCTGTTTCTGATCTCCTGAACGTCGCCTCTCGAAATTCCGAAGCCGTCTATTGCGGCGTACAAGACAGTTCCGCTGACGCCGTCGCTGACAGCGAAGACTCTGACTCTCTGATCGTCTAAGACTTCCTTAGGCGCTCTGCCCTTGATCGCTTCGAGACTTCCGGCGAGATAAAAGCTGCCGTTCATTATGTCAAGTCCGTCGAGCAGGGAAGCTCCCGAGTACCCCAAAAGCCATTTGTCGCCCTTATCGGCGGCTGAACCGAAGTTGTCGTTTCCGACATAGAAGTTTTCGAGCTTGTAGTCCTCCGTGCCGTCCCAATTCTTGTCGTAGCCGGGCCAGAACCTGTTGAGATAGGTCAGTATCACCGTCACGGCCTTGTCAAGCATGGAATAGACGGCGTTCGTCACCGTCTGCGGCAATTCGATTGATTTTGCGCTCGCAGGAACGGTGAAAACCGAGAACATCAGTATCACCGCAAGCGCTGCGGCTGTAAGTTTTTTGGTCATTTTTATTCCTCCGTTTAATAAGCGCCGTATTCGGATTAGCTCCGTGCGCCTTAAATAGCATGGCTATTATACTATATTTTAAGAGACTGTTCAATAGAAACGGGACATTTTTGCGGCATATTGTAATACAATTACCTACAAAAACAGTGTATTTTTAGACAATCTTACAAATTCACATAAATTTCAAAAATTATGTTGACAAAAGCAATAGCCGGTGCTAAAATTCAAGCAACAACTTGAGCAAAGGAGAAAGAATCATGGAAAGATCAGTAGCTATGATGGATATGTCTATGATGTGCATGTGCCGCATGTGCATGTTTCGTTGCGCTGATTTTTTCGATGTGCTTTCTTAAAGCCGATAACGACGGCTCAGGCCTGATAGGGTTTATCAAGGGGAAGCTTCATCGAAGCTTCCCCTTTTAAATTTAATAAAATATTTGGTAAAGGAGTTTTAACCATGAAAAAAGTAATCTCAATCGTACTCGCAGCAATCCTTGTTGTTTCGGCAGTCGTTGCTTTGACCGCCTGCGGCAACAAAACGGCGGCCGGTGTAACAATCGCCGTTCCCTCCGACACGACAAATGAAGCCCGTGCGCTTCTCCTGCTTCAGGATCAGGGCTTTATCAAGCTCAAAGACGGCGCAGGCATCACCGCAACCATCAAGGACATCGCAGAAAACCCGTATAACATCACCTTCAAAGAGGCAGAGGCAGCTCAGCTCCCGAATGTACTCAAGGACGTTGACTATGCTATAATCAACTCCAACTACGCTCTTTCGGCTGACCTCAATCCCGCTAAGGACGCTCTTGCAAAGGAAGGCTCATCTTCCGCATACAGCAACATCCTCGCGGTTAAAGAAGGCAACGAGAACACCGACAAGATCAAGGCTCTCAAAGCCGCTCTCGAAAGCGAAGAAGTCGCAAAGTATATCAACGACAACTACAACGGCGCGGTTATCAGCACTGTTGACAACCCGACAGACGGCTATGACAGCAGCGTAGACTACTCAGGTCTCGCAGGCACGGAGATCTCAGTCGCGGCTTCTCCCACACCGCACGCAGAGATCCTCGCAGTCGCTAAGAACATCCTCGCCAAAAAGGATATCACTCTTAAGATCATTGAGTACACCGACTATGTTCAGCCGAACAATGTCGTCGACAGCGGCGAAGTTGACGCTAACTACTTCCAGCATACACCCTACCTTGACGATTTCAACGCCCAGAACGGTACACATGTAGTTTCTGTCGCGGCTATACATGTTGAGCCTCTCGGCATCTACGGCGGCAAGCAGACTTCACTTGACGCAATAAAGGGCTGATATAATGATAGAAATAGAAAATCTGTCAAAATCATTTAAAACAGACGGGGGAACGTTCTACGCTCTGAAGGACGTTTCCCTGAAGATAGAAGACGGCGACATCTACGGCGTTATCGGTATGAGCGGAGCGGGTAAAAGCACGCTCGTCAGATGCATAAACATGCTCGAAAGACCGACCGAGGGTACCGTAAAGATAGACGGTGTCGATATAGGCAAGCTCTCAAAATCGGAGCTTCGTCAGACAAGAAGAAAGATCAGCATGATATTCCAGGGCTTCAATCTTCTTATGCAGCGCACCTGCCTTAAGAATATCTGCTTCCCCATGGAGCTCGCCGGAGTCAAAAAGGCGGACGCCAAAAAGAAGGCGCTTGAACTTCTGGAAACAGTCGGATTGCCCGACAAAGCCAATGCGTACCCCGCACAGTTATCAGGCGGTCAGCAGCAGAGAATAGCCATCGCCCGGGCGCTCGCCATGAATCCCGAGGTGCTTTTATGCGACGAGGCGACAAGCGCGCTCGACCCGAAAACCACCCATTCGATCCTCGACCTTATTCTCGATATCAACAAGAAGTTCGGAATAACGGTCGTCATAATCACCCACCAGATGAGCGTCGTCGAAGAGGTCTGCAACAAGGTCGCTATACTCGACGAGGGCGTTGTCGTTGAAAAGGGCGACGTCGAAACGGTGTTCTCCAACCCGAAATCAGCCGCCGCGAAGAGACTTGTTTTCCCCGAATCCGCCAAGGACGGGAAGGTCGTCAGCGTCGGAGGTTTCAGAAAACTCAGAGTCGCTTTCAACGGCGCGAAAGCTACAGCCACGCCGCTTATCGCTCAGATGGCTATAGACGAACACGTTTCCGCGAGCATCTTAGCCGCGTCGACAAAGAGCATCGGCGAGAAAGCCTACGGAAACATGATCCTCGGCGTTGAGGACGACGACATTGTCGTCGCCAAGGCGAAGAAATATCTGACTAAAGACCCGGATATAACGGTTCAGGAGGTGAGCGACGATGCTTGACAGAATGTTCTCATCCGAAGCGGTCGAAGAGGCCCTTTGGATACTCAAAAACGAGTTTCCGCTCGCCATATGGGAGACGGTGTATGTCACCGTCCTCGCGACGTTGTTCGCCATAATTATCGGTCTGCCGCTCGGCGTTCTTCTCGTCGTCGGCGATAAGGACGGCGTTCTGCCGATACCGAAGCCGATAATGAGCGTTCTGAATGTTATTATAAATCTCTTGCGTTCGGTTCCGTTCCTTATCCTTATGATAATGGTGTTCCCTTTGACGAGAGCCATCGTCGGAACAGCCGTCGGCACAGTCGCTTCTATCGTTCCGCTCGTCATAGCGGCGTTCCCGTTCATAGCGAGACTTGTCGAGGGCAGCCTTCGCGAAGTCGACCCGAGAATAATCGAGGCGGCTCAGAGCATGGGCGCTTCGCCTATGCAGATAATCACGAAAGTCATGCTTCCCGAAAGCGTGCCGTCGCTCATATCGAACTTCACGATTGCCGTGACCACAATTTTGGGCTACACCGCAATGAGCGGTATCATCGGCGGCGGCGGTCTGGGCAAGATCGCCATCGACTACGGCTATTACCGGTACAAGTATCTGGTGATGCTGGTGGCGGTGGTCATTCTGATCCTGCTGGTGCAGCTGTTCCAGAGTCTGGGAACGTGGCTCAGCAAGAAGTGCGATAAGAGATTGAAATAAACACTATTTATTAAAAATGAACCGGGCGGGGTTATGCTCTCTGCTGGTAAGACAGTAAAATCAAATTTCTTGGAACAGGCA
>USMJ01000035.1 GCA_900555805.1 uncultured Oscillospiraceae bacterium
AAAACGGTTTTCGTTCCGAAACCCGCCGCAAGCCTTGCTCACCAACCCACATCTCCCCACACCAATCAGCGCACCCGACTGCTTATGCAGTCGGGTGCGCTGATACATATTCAATTTAATGCGTGTCTCTTACATTTTACTTAGTCTTAACGCTCTTGACCTTAGACCATGAAGAATAAAGCTTAACACTCTTTCCGTTTATCTTAACGGTCTTATATGTCCTGATGCGGACATAGTATTTCTTGCCCTTTTTGAGCTTTTTGACTGTCGAAGAAGTTGTCTTGTTCTTGCCGACGGTCGTTGTCTTTGCGCTCTTCATGCTCGATTTTGTGCTGTATTGCAGTTCGTAGCCTGTTGTCTGTGTTGCCTGCTTGCTCCACTTTGCGGTGAACTGCTTTTTGCCTGCCTTGAGCTTGGAAATCGACGTTCCCTTGGGAAGGATTGTGAATGTCAATGTTTTCGTTCCGCTGTAATTGCCCTTGAAAGTGATCGTTACAGTGTACTGACCGACATTCTTACAGCCGGATGAATACTTGACTGTATAATCCGTGCCGTTTTTGAGGACTTTACCCTTGCTGTCCTTGACAACTACGGACGGTTTCTGCGCCTTGCCGTTATATGTCATGCTCGTTTTTGAAAGCTTGACCGAGGCTACCCTTGCGATCGCCGTTCTCGCCTTTATCGCCTTGCAGACCGTACAGCTTGTTATAACCGAACCGTCTTTCGACATCATGGCTTTGACCGTCGTTGTCGCGAATTTGTGGCCTGCCGCTTTGATAGCTTTTGTGTAGCTGTCACCGCAGCCGCATTCGTATGTCACCGAGCCGTTGACGGTGCAGGTCGCTTTCTTTGTTGTGATGACCTTGTATGTATGCTTGTGTGTGGCGAGATCGACGAATTTCATGCCGTTGCTTTCGGCATAATCCTTAGCGACGCCTGCGTTGCCGTAGATGACGAAATCCTTGACCGCCTCGATTTTGCCGTTTTCGGGGACTGAAGTATAACCGAGCGCCTGGGTGCCGATGCTTTTAAGGTTCGTGCTTTTGAGCGTTACGCTTTTTAAGCCGCAGCATATGAAAGCTTCTCTGCCGATGCTCTCAAGATCTGAGCCGAAAACGACTTTCGACAGGTTGGAGCATGAAATAAACGCAGTGTCTTCGATGGTTTTGACGCTGTTCGGGAGTACGACTTCCTTTAAGCCTGAACAATTTCTGAAAGCGTCCTCACCTATGACGGTGACGCCGTTCGCGATGTTGACATTCTTTAAATTAGCACAGTTAGTGAAAGTGGATGTTTCTATCGTGGCTACACTGCCGGGGATATTTACACTAATAAGATTTTTGCAGTTACGAAATGTCTCACGCCCTATTTTTTCTACGCTGTTTGGAATTTTGACGGTTGTCAGGCTTTCGCAGTTATAAAATGCTCCGAATCCTATTTTCTCTACACTGTCGGGTATTTTGATGTCCGTCAGCTTTTCACAAGTGTGAAAAGTTTGATATTCTATTTCGGTTATGCTGTCGGGCAGATTGATTTTTGTGAGGCTTGTGCATTCTCCGAATGCCATGCCGCCTATGTATTCAACACTTCCGGGAATATAAACGCTTTTTAATGCGGTACACTCAGCGAATGCTGAACTTCCGATAGTTTTGACTCCGTTTGGAATTGTTATCGATGTCAAACTTTTGCACATTTTGAATGCGTTACTGTCGATTTTAGTCAATGTTTTCGGAAAGACAACGGTTTGTAATTTCTCACATCTTAAAAATGTGTCATTGCTTATGCTCGTCACGGCGGCGTTGAGAATTACCTTTTTCAGCTTTTTGCTACCACGAAAGGCCTCTTTTCCGATTGCTGTGACATTGCTTCCTACCGTCACCGTTTCAAGATTAGCCGAGGCGTAGAATGCGCTGTCGGCGATTGTCCTAACGCTTTCGAGAACGGTATAACTGTTTCCGTATTTAGACGCAGGATATGTGATAAGAACGGTCTTATCTTTATTGAACAATATACCGTTGACATCGGAATAGTATTTGTTGTTATCCGAAACTTTTATTTCATTCAGACTGCTGCAGCCCTCAAAAGCGTGCGAGTCTATTTTTGTGATTTGTGCAGGTATTTCAACTTTTGTCAGTTTGGTGCAGTTTGAAAATGCACCGTATTCTAACTCGGTGAGACTGCTCGGAAAAGCTATTGTGCTGATTTTGGTGGCGTTGAAAGCGAACTGTCCGATTTCGGAAACGCTGTCGGGAATGATAACGCTTTCAAGACCCGATGTGTTGAAAGCCCTTGCGCCTATGCGTTTAACGCTGTCGGGTATAACTACGGTCTTTAAACTGTAACAAATTGCAAATGCGCCGTTATCAATGCTTTCCACTCCGCTCGGAATACTTACCGATATGAGATTATAGCACTCATTGAAGGAGAATTCGCCGATATTTGTGGCTCCGGGATTGATAATGACAGCTTTGATGTCTCTCAAATAGTTCTCCCACGGTGTGTCGCGGTCAGCATAGCTTTCCATGCTGCCTTTACCGCTTACGGTGAGAACACCGTCGCTGTCTAATTTCCATGTTAAGTTACTTCCGCATTTGCCGCTCGCCACGGTCGTCGCCGCGAAAACATTCATCGAAGGGATTACGCTGAATATCATGACCGCCGCTAAAATGAACGACAATGCCTTGTTAAAATGTTTTTTCAAGATCTTCACCCTTTCAGAAATTTGTATATATATATACTATCATAATAAAATTAAAAAAGCAACGACAAAAAACGGACGGCAATTTATGCCGCCCGTATAACTTCGATCCGATATTTATGCTTACCCGAATCGGTGACTTGCCCGTACCTATTATTTTTCTTCGGCGAGGGCTTCTCTTTCCAGTCTGTTCTGTGTGACCTGTGCCGTGATATTTTCCATGAATTCGCCGTGGAGCTTGAACTTCGCGGTGAAAACGATGAGAGAAGCGATGAAGAACAGCGCAGGGAGAATGAGCATCATCAGATTGATAGCGCCCTTGACGCTCGAAGCGTCGACTTCGCCCGTGACGACCTTGGTGTAGTTCGTTCCGAGACCTGCGAAGAGGATGATGACCTGAATGGTGTAAGCCATCTTCTGAAGAAAGCCTTTCATCGAGAAGGTGATTGATTCGGCTCTGTACCCGAGCTTTATTTCGCCGTAGTCAACGATATCGGCGAGGAAGACCGTCTGCGAGACAAACATTGAACCCGTTCCGATCGAACCGATGAGATAGAATACATCGAGCAGGATAATGTTGTTAAGCACCATACCGCTCAGGAACATTCCGAAATAGCTGATAATCGTTATAAGAAGAGAAGCCTGATAGGTTCTTCTTCTTGATGTGAACTTCATCATGATCGGCAGGAACAACAGACCGAGTATAGCTCCGACCGCACCCATTGCGCTGAACAGAGACTGCTTGGTCGTGTCGCCGACAACATACTTGAAATAATAAGCCGCGACGCCCGAGATCATGTAGTAGCCCGCGTTAGAGAGCATGGCGAAGAGCATAAAAACAAGGAGCTGATCGTTGTTCTTGGCTATCGTGAACACCTTTTTGAAAGTGAACTTTTCCGCCGGCTTTATGACCTGAGTTTCTTTGACATGGGTCATAGAAATAACGGCGAAGAATATCAGACACAGACCGCATATCAGCGCAAGACGGCTGAAGCCCTGAGCGTCGTATGTGTTTCCGTCGCTCTCTTTGCTGAGAAGCGGAAGAAGAATGGGGGCGCCGATAAGGATAATGCCCTGACCGAGACCTGAGAACGCTCTTGCGATAGTGGAAATTATACTTCTCTTAGCCGGATCGCTTGTGAAAGAGGGAACCATTGACCAATAGGGGATATCCGCCATGGTGTTCGTCATGCCCCAGCCGATATAGAGGATCGTTATGAGAATATAAAGCGGAATGCCTCTGACGCCGAGGTCGGTGAACAGGAAGAACAGAACAACTGCGTTGGCGCATGCGCCTATGATGACCCACGGGCGGTATTTGCCGAATTTTGTCTTGGTGTTGTCGACGATCGAACCCATCATCGGGTCGTTGATGCCGTCCCAAATTCTCGCCAGAGGGGCAAGAATCAGAAGGAAAGCGACCTTGACCTGAAGAATATCGGTCAGATAAATTGACAGATACGAATAAAACATACCGTAGCTGAGGTCGAGACCGACAGCGCCGAGACCGTACCAGACGTTCGATCCTAATTCTTTGAGTTTTCCTTTCATGAAAAAACCTCCTTAAAGTGATCCTAATACTAAAATACTAAAAAATCGGCGTTAAGTCAAGTTATTTGAGAATACCTCTTTTTTCTATTGCTCTTTCAAGGGGTACGCCCAGACCGACTGCCGAGACCGACTCTCCTGCGGCGACAAGAAGCGCCTGCAAAAGGAAAGCCTTAAAAGTTACTCCGCCGTCACTCGGGATGAAGAAGGTCAGCTCAAGACCGACTATAACGGCGTTGAAAATAACCGGCATTAAAAGCGAAAGCAGGGGAACCGACTTTATACGGATTTTCCTGAATTTATACATCAGTATGCCTGCAAGCAGTGTTGCGACGGGACCGAAAACGAGGTCGAGCGGCATTGTGCTTATGGATGTCAGGTTCGCTATTACGCAGCCGACCGTGACTCCGGGGACGGCTGCGGGCGTTATCACGCACAGCGCACAAAGCGCCTCCGAAATTCTCACTTGGACCGAAGCCGAAGCGCTGCCCGGGAGAATAAGATTTTGCATAAGCGTCAACCCGGCGTACATAGCGGCAATAACCGCGGCCTCTGTCAGATAACGTGTTCCTTTTTTGCTATTCATTTTTAATACCTCCATAGTTTTGATTTAGCAAAATGTATTGCAAGTCAGGATGGTTTCGAACTGACTGTTTGCCATATCGGAATTAATTATATATGATAAAGCTTTGCGCTCTCATATTCGGCGTCGCTCGTCAGATTGATGCCGAGCTTTTTGAGGATCCGCTCATCTTCATTTGAAAGAATGGCGGTCGAATGCATCTCGCAGCCCTTGAGTTTGCCGACCTGATCGAGGGCGTGCTGAGCCATGGGATTCGTTGCGGCGCAGATCGAAAGTGCCATAAGAACCTCGGTGACGGTCAGTCTCGGGTTTTCCCTGCCGAGAAGTTCGATTTTGAGCCTCTGCATAGGCTCAATAATAACAGGGGAGATGAGCATGATTCCGTCATGGATCGAGCCGAGCTTTTTAATGGCGTTGAGAATAGCCGCCGAAGCGCAGTTGAGAAGCTCCGAGGTCTTGCCTGTGACAATGTCGCCGCTTTTAAGCTCTATCGCCGCCGCAACGGTGTTCGCCTGTTCGCTCTTTTCACTCGCCGCGACCGCAACGGCTCTGTCGCCGATATCGGTGCCTGCTTTTTCCATGAGGACTTCTATTTTCGATATCTCGTCGTCGTTGCCTGCGCCCTTGCGCTTTTTACAAAGAGCGGCATAGTATCTGCGGATAATTTCGTCTTTCGCCGCGTTTCTGACATTTTCGTCGTCTGTTATGCAGTAGCCTGCCATGTTGACGCCCATATCCGTCGGCGATTTATACGGCGACTCGCCGAGAATTTGAGTGAATATCGCCTTGAGAACAGGGAAGATCTCAACGTCTCTGTTATAGTTGACGGTCTGCTCGTTATAAGCCTCAAAGTGATAGGGGTCTATCATATTGATATCGTTAAGGTCGGCTGTTGCCGCCTCATAAGCGAGATTAACGGGGTGGTTGAGCGGAATGTTCCATATCGGGAACGTCTCATATTTCGCGTAGCCGGCTCTGATACCTCTTTTATGCTCATGATAAAGCTGAGAGAGACAGACCGCCATTTTTCCGCTGCCGGGGCCGGGAGCTGTGACGACGACGAGCGAACGCTCGGTTTCGACATAGTCGTTCTTTCCGAAGCCCTCGTCGCTGACGATATATGCGACCTTCGAGGGATAGCCCTCTATCCTATAATGTTTGTACGTCTTAATTCCCATCGCCTCGAGCTTTTTAATAAAGCTTACGGCTGACGGCTGACCTGCGAATTGCGTCAGAACGACCGAACCGACATAAAAGCCGTATCCTCTGAAAACGTCAATAAGTCTCAGAACGTCCATATCGTAGGTTATTCCGAGGTCGCCTCTTAGCTTGTTTTTTTCGATGTCACCCGCGTTTATAGCGAAAACTATCTCCGCCTGATCCTTGAGCTGGGTCAGCATTCTGAGCTTGCTGTCGGGCTCAAAACCCGGGAGAACTCTCGAAGCGTGAAGGTCGTCGAAGAGTTTTCCGCCGAATTCAAGATAAAGTTTTCCGCCAAACTTGGCGATTCTTTCCTTTATCTTTTCCGATTGCATTTTCAGATATTTGTCGTTGTCAAATCCCGCTTTCACCATGTTTTTATCACCCCTGCATATAATTAACCCATAAATTTTAACATATCATCCGAGCTTTTTCAATCCTTGCCGACAGATTTTTATAGATAACCGACAAATTCATATAAGCAGTAGGCTTACGCCGAAACCGTTGACAGCGACTGAGAAAAAATGTTATAATTTATGTATTCATATTCGCAAAAATGCCTAAAATAATCTGTAGACATTTCTGCTTGATATGAGAATTATAAAGCTACGCAAAAATTTCCGAACGCATGAATTTCCGTGTTTCGGACAAAAATTTTCTATGGCTTTAATCCGAATAACCGAACAAAAACAGACACATCGGAGGTTAATTTTATGGATGTATCCTTTTCGGTTTTCTTGAGTGCGATGGTGGGGAATCCCGTCCTGCTCATAACGGTTCTGTTGACCCTCGGCGTTATTTTCGTCAACGGCTGGACCGACGCTCCGAACGCTATCGCCACCTGTGTCACAACGCGGTGTATGGGCGTCAAGAGCGCGATCATGATGAGCGCCGTCTTTAACTTCCTGGGCGTTCTTATCATGACGAAGATCAACAGCTCCGTTGCGGCGACGATAAGTAATATGGTCGATTTCGGCGGCGATACCCATGCCGCAATGATCGCATTGTGCGCCGCATTGTTTTCCATCGTCGTTTACAGCGTGGGAGCCTCGTATTTCGGCATACCCACAAGCGAAAGCCACAGTCTTATCGCCGGTCTTTCGGGAGCCGCGATCGCCATAAACAACGGCATCGGCGGAATCAATATGAA
This sequence comes from uncultured Oscillospiraceae bacterium, assembly GCA_900555805.1. Lineage (GTDB taxonomy): Bacteria > Bacillota > Clostridia > Oscillospirales > Acutalibacteraceae > UBA6857. Next base: position 7,180 of record USMJ01000035.1, read on the forward strand.
AGAATGGGCGAAGGTACTCTACGGCTTGGTTCTGAGCTTGGTTCTCGGCTTCGTTATCGGCTGGCTTGTCTGCCGACTTGTCATAGCGATATGCCGAAACATGAGCCGAAGCAAGACAAATGTCTTTTTCAAATACGCGCAGATATTCGGCGCCGCCGCCATGAGCTTCATGCACGGCGCGCAGGACGGTCAGAAATTCATCGGCGTTCTGTTCCTCGGGCTTGCCTTTTCGCACGGACAGTCCGATGTCAGCGGAATGGCGATACCTGTTTGGCTGATGATGCTTTGCAGTGTTGTTATGGGCGTCGGAACAAGCGTCGGCGGCGAAAAGATAATCAAGTCCGTCGGCATGGATATGGTCAAGCTTGAAAAATATCAGGGCTTTTCGGCGGATATCGCCGCCGCGTCATGCCTGCTTCTTTCGAGCATTTTCGGTATTCCCGTATCCACAACGCATACCAAAACGACAGCCATTATGGGCGTCGGATCGGTTCAGCGGCTTTCGGCCATCGACCTCGGCGTTGTCAAGGATATGATGCTCGCGTGGATATTCACATTCCCCGGCTGCGGTATTATCAGTTACGCCGTCGCCAAACTTTTCCTGTTAATCTTTTAATTCGGACGGAGGGTATAAGTTATGTCAAAAAAACAAGACGCATTCTATTTTGAAAACTTCATCGCGTGCGCGGAGTATTCCTGCAAAGCCGCAAGGCTTTTAGAAGACACGCTCAATAATTTCGATGCGGACAAACTGTCCGACAGACTGAACGAAATGCATGAAACTGAGCACGCGGGCGACATCAAAAAACACGAACTCAGCGATGTCCTCGTCAGAGCGTTTATAACGCCGATAGACCGTGAAGATATTTCGCATATGAGCCATAACATAGACGAGATCACCGACAAGATAGAGGACGTCATGATACGCCTTTATTATAACAGAGTGAAGACCGTCCGCCCCGACGCGCTGGAGCTTGCCAAGGTCGTGACCCGCTGCTGCGAAGAAGTAAAAGCTTTGCTTGAAAAGTTCTCAAACTTCAAGCATGACAAGACACTTCGCGATCATATTATAAAGATAAATTCGCTCGAAGAGCAGGCGGATAAACTCTATATAAACTGTATGTATAATCTTCACGGAGAGAATTCCGACGCTCTGGAAGTCATCGCATGGAGAGAAATATATACCTATCTCGAAAAATGCGCCGACGCGGCGGAACATGCCGCAAATGTCGTAGAAACTGTTGTTATGAAGAACAGCTGAGATATAATTATGGTAAAAAACAGCGGATTTCGGCGTCAGCCGTTATCCGCTGTTTTTATGTACGGGCAAGTTTTGCCAGATATGAAATTTCTGCTTGATAGTGAATTTAGCGAGCTACTATCTGAAAGGCACAGATTATGAACTGCGGTGGGGCGGGCACCAAGGAGGTCTCG
>USMJ01000036.1 GCA_900555805.1 uncultured Oscillospiraceae bacterium
GACTTCCTGCGCGGTGTAGGTCCCGCCGACAGAACGGACTTGCCCGCGTACCGAACACAGGGTGTTTTGTTTCATCGCGCCGTTCGGTTCGGCTTTTTCTCACAAAAAACAGAAAAGCCGGCGGCAAAACGCCGCCGGCCGATAAGTCTGATTAGGCTTTATTTTCTGTGTTAGATCAGTCGTCCTGAGCGTCCTTGACAGCCTGATCGAGCCATGCGCTGTCCTCATCCTTGGAAAGCTCGCCGTGCTTGACCTGTGTGATAACGGCAAGACCCAGAGCGAACATAATAGCGCAGAACAGGAACATGTAGTTGTAGTCCTCCTTGAACAGACCGATAACAAGTCCGCAAAGGATCGGACCCGTAACAGCGGCAGCCTGCGTCGCCGTGTAGTAGTAGCCCGTGAACGTACCGACATATTCTCTGCCGCCGATAGCGAGAACAAGCGGAAGAGTGTTGATGTTGACGCATCCGACAGCCGCGCCGCCGACGATAAGGGCGATCCAGAGAACGATCCAGACGAAGGTCTTGGAGGTGACGAACTGGGAAACGGCGAGATAGATGGCGAACATCGAAACGATAGCGATAAGACCGATCATGATCGTCTTCTTTCTGCCGAGCTTCTGACCCATCTTACCGGCAGGGATACCGAAAGCGGCGAGAGAAACGGCGAAAACAGCCATCATGAGGGTTGAATAGATAGGCTTAACGTTGAGCGTGTCGAGAGCGAAGTTCGTGAAGTTCGGAACGATCGCTTCCGTCGCGTTGTTGATAAGGAAGAGAGCCGCGAGCATAACGACAAGGCTTCTTCTTTCCTCTTTTGTGATCGGGAGATCCTTGATCTTGATCTTCTTCTTTTTGCCTTCGCTGTCTGTCTCATCAAGTGAAACTTTAGCCGAAAGGTCATACTGCTTGTTCTTCTTGTAGAAGAAGATAAGACCGATTATGCAAAGAACGGCGATAACGGCTGTGACGACGAATATCGGCGTGTAGTTGACGGGGATCGGATTTCCGGCGGCGTCGAGACGGGCGACCTTCTGAGCGACGACGGTGTCGCCGTCCATGAGGGTGTCTCTGCTGCTTTCGAGGAAGTTTTCAAACTTGTCGGCGTATTTCGACGGATCTGAAACGAGCCACTTGATAACGGGCTTTCCGTCGGCGCCGATCTCGAGAAGCTGACCGAGGGTGTTGGTCTTAGCCGTGAGAGCCGCGCTCATTTCCTTGAAGCCGAGAAGTCCGACGATACCCGAAGCGATGATTCCGACGACGAAGCCGATCATCTGGCCGATACCGCCCATGATGTTGATAACGGCGTTGGCGTCGCTCTGAAGATGCGAGGGCGTGAAGTCCGGCATGAGAGAAACGACGGGTGAACGCCAAACGGACATTGTGAAGTTAAAGCAGATGATAACGCTCATCATGAGAAGGATGCTTAAGCCTGCCGCCTTGACGGTAGCCGCAACGGGGATCAGTGAGAAGAACACCGCGCAGATGGGCATACAGATCATGATGAATGGCATACGCTTGCCCCATTTTGAATGAGTGCGGTCGCTGACCTTGCCGAAGAAGGGCTGGAAGATAACGCCGAAAACGTTATCGATAGTCATAACGGCGTTGACGAGAAGCGCAACCGAGACCCAACCGAGCCAGGAGTGGCTGTTGATGAAGTTGGCGAAACCGCTGCCGTTGTTGAAAATTTCCGTCAGCTTGCCTCTGAGGATAACGGGAACGTATGAGTTATAGACCGACCACAGCAGCATACAGCCGAGGAATCCGAAGCCTATAAGGAACGTTCTTTTATAATTCAGACCGTTACCGTTCTTTTCTTTTTTTGACATCAGAAAATCTCCTTTTAAATTATTGGGTCGGTGAGCTTTCGAAATATACTATAATAATATGTACGGGAAAGTGTCATCGGCCGTTAATTTGTCCGTCGGCGTCGGGTCTTGCCGCGCCGAAGAAACGGACACTTGTCTATTATACATTAAAAACGCACAAGTTTCAACACTTTATCGGCGGTTTTTCGTGCAAAAAAGCGGAAAAGGACAAAAATGTACTTACTGCACAAAATTATCACGGTTATTTTGTTGACAAGTTACATAAATAATGTTACTCTAAGGGTGCTAAGCGATGGTGAGCGACAAGTGACTGCCATTGCTTTTATTTCACTATATCGAAAGAGGATAACGCATATGGGTTACACGAAAGAAGATATTCTGAGAATAGTTGAAGAGGAGGGCGTCAAATTCATCCGCCTCCAGTTCACCGATATTCTGGGCACGCTCAAGAATGTCGCCATAACCTCAAGCCAGCTTGAGAAAGCTCTCAATAACTATTGTATGTTCGACGGCTCATCAATAGACGGCTTCGTCCGTATCGAGGAAAGCGACATGAAGCTTTATCCCGACTATGACAGCTTCTCCGTTCTCCCGTGGAGATCCCACTACGGAAAGACCGCCAGACTCATCTGCGATATCCGCACCGCAGATGACAAGCCTTTCGCAGGCGACCCGAGGTACGTCTTAAAAAGAGCCATAGAGAAAGCTGCTGACATGGGCTACACATTCAGCGTCGGACCCGAATGCGAGTTCTTCCTTTTCGCGACCGACGACAACGGCGTTCCGACGACAAACACGGGCGACAAGGGCGGCTATTTCGACATGGGCCCCGTCGACAGAGGCGAGGACTGCCGCAGAGACATCTGTCTCGCGCTCGAGGATATGGGCTTCGAGATCGAGGCTTCCCACCATGAATGCGCCCAGGCTCAGCATGAGATAGACTTCAAATACGCCGACGCTCTCAAAGCCGCTGACAATGTTATGACATTCAAATACTGCGTCAAGAACTTAGCTCCCCAGCACGGTCTTCACGCGACATTTATGCCGAAGCCCGTCTACGGCATAGCAGGCTCGGGTATGCACATAAATATGTCCTTACACAAAGGCGGCGAAAACGTCTTCTACGACAAAAACGACCCGAACGGTTTGAGCAGGACAGCCTACTGTTTTATCGCAGGCGTGATGAACCACATCAGGGAGATGACGGCGATAACAAATCCGCTCGTCAATTCATATAAGCGTCTCGTCCCCGGATACGAAGCGCCTGTCTATATCGCCTGGTCGGCGAGAAACAGGAGTCCGCTCATCCGAGTTCCGTCGGCGAGAGGAAGCGCGACGAGAATCGAGCTTAGAAACCCCGACCCGTCGGCGAATCCCTATCTCGTCATGGCGGCTTGTCTGTTCGCGGGTCTTGACGGCATAGAGAAAAACATGACTCCGCCACCGGCGGTCGACGGAAACATATATTCCATGACCGAGGAGGAGAGAAAAGATAGACAGATAGGTTCGCTCGCCGCGAATCTCGAAGAAGCCGTAAAGGACTTCAGAGGCAGCGAATTTATCAAATACGCCATGGGCGATCATGTCTACGAAAAATACAGCGAGGCGAAACAGGCCGAGTGGGACGACTACAAGACAAAGGTCACGCCCTGGGAGATCGACAGATATTTCATCAAGTATTAAAATCAAGCCCTCGGGACAGTCCCGGGGGCTTTTTGTGTGTTCGGTACGCGGACAGGTCCGTTCTGTCGGGAAAACCGTGACCGCGCTGGAAGCCGGCGCGTACCCCGTATCAGGGTTTGACATCCGCTTTCCGTTCGGGTATAATTTATATATAATATAGTATATAGGGGGAAACCTGTTATGATATACGCCGTTATCGCCGCAGGGGGAATCGGAACCCGTTTCGGCGCAGACAAACCCAAACAGCTCGTCGAAATCGACCGCGAGAGCATACTCACGCGTACCGCAAAAATATTCGACGGTATAGATGCAATCTCAAAAACCGTCGTCGCCTGTCCGCCAGAGTGGCTGGATGAATGCCGAAAACAGCTCGCGGGGCTCGGCAAGACCGTAGCCGTCGCAGGCGGAAAGACGCGGAACGAAACCGTCATGAACGCGATAGACTTCATCGAGGAAAACTTCGGGCTCGACGAAGAGACGATCGTCGTCACCCATGACGCGGTCAGGCCGTTCGTGACCGAAAAGATCATCCTCGACAGCATCTCCGCCGCCAGAAAATTCGGGGCGAGCGTGGCGGCGATCGAAGCGGTCGACACCGTCATCGAATGCGAGAACGGCTTCATAACCGCCATACCCGACCGCAGGAAAATGTTCCAAGTTCAGACGCCGCAGACCTTCGGCGCGCTCAAGCTCAGAAGGCTATACAACGAACTGAGCGACGAAGAAAAGGAAACGCTGACCGATTGCAGCAAGATCTTCGTGCTCAAGGGAGAAAAGGTCGCCGTTGTCAGGGGCGACAGGGCGAACATAAAGATAACTTTCAAGAGCGATATAAAGTAGGTTGACCGCCGTAGGACTTTGCCCGACGGCTTTCGCCTGCGCGGAAGTGCCGCAAGGCGCGAGTGCAGGCGAAAGGGTGGCTGCGAGGGCATCGCGGCGCCGTCAGGCGTTGGGATGCTCTCACAGCCGCCCCGATGCACGGATTTACGGTTTTTGCTTCCGGTGCGGAGGCTGATCAAGGCGAGCCTGCGCGTTGTGCAGGCTCGCCGTGGGTATGAAGACGGGTTCCGGCGGCAATATACCGCGTTTTCGGGCAGATAACCTCCCGTAAGCAGAAACTGCCCCGTACACCGAACAACAAATTCGGATAACGGAGCAGTTATATTGTTTTTAGCTTATTTACGCCTTATTTCGTTGCCGCCTCGGCCTGTTTGTCGTATTTTCTGTTGATGAAATATACAACAATGTTCGCCGAAACCATAACAAGGTTGAGTATGTAGACAGCAAGAACATAATTGAAGCTATGCAGAACGAACTTCGCCGCAATTCCGGCGATATAACCGGTGGTGATGAGCAAAATGAACGGAAGGCTCATGTTCTTCGCGCTCTTGGCCTTGATGTTCTTATAAACCGACATCGGCCATGAACAACCGAAGCAGATGAGCATTATCGTTTCTAAAATCTGTGCCATTGAGAGGTTCCTTTCAAATTAAAGCTTTTTATATTTCTCGAGAGCTATATCGTAAAGATTAGTTCCCTCACTGTCGATAACGACGATGACGGGGAAATTCTCAACGTGGAGCTTTCTGATCGCTTCTGCGCCGAGGTCGTCATATGCGATGACTTCGGATGACTTGATGCACTGTGAAAGAAGCGCTCCTGCGCCGCCGACAGCCGCAAAGTAAACAGCCTTGTTGCGGACGATCGCGTCGCTGACTTCCTTTGTTCTTCTGCCCTTACCGATCATTCCTCTTAATCCGAGATCAAGAAGCGTCGGGGCATACGGATCCATTCTTCCGGCTGTTGTCGGGCCTGCGCTGCCGATGGGTCTACCCTCTCTCGCGGGCGACGGTCCCATGTAATAGATAACGTTTCCGTCGACATCGAACGGGAGCTTTTCGCCTTTTTCGAGAGCCTCGGCCATTCTCTTATGAGCTGCGTCTCTTGCGGTGTAGACCGTGCCGGTGAGATAAACATAGTCGCCGGTGCGGAGACTTGCCGCATCCTCTTTGCTTAAAGGTACATTTATTTTTCTGTCCATGTTCGTCACCTCATATCTCTCTGACTGCGTGTCTGTTTACATGACAGCAGATGTTTATAGCGACAGGTAAGCCTGCTATGTGTGTCGGGTACGTGTTAATGTTCACTGCGAGGGCGGTTGTTGAGCCGCCGAGACCTCCGGGGCCGATTCCGCTCTTGTTTATCGTGTCAAGGAGTTCTTCCTCGAGAGCCTTTATGTGCGGCAGTTCGGAATGCTCGGAGACATTGCGGAGAAGAGCTTTCTTTGCGAGCAGAGCGCACTTTTCGAATGTTCCGCCGATGCCTACACCGACAACCATCGGAGGACAGGCGTTCGGGCCTGCGTCATTGACGGCTGTGAGAACAGCTTTCTTGACGCCCTCAACGCCGTCAGCCGGTGTGAGCATGAATATTCTGCTCTTGTTTTCGCTGCCGAAGCCCTTGGGCGAAACGGTGATCTTGACCTTGTCACCGGGGACGATCTCGGTGTGGATTATAGCCGGAGTGTTGTCCTTTGTGTTGACTCTCAGAAGCGGATCGCCGACGACGGACTTGCGGAGAAATCCGTCAACATATCCGCGGCGTACACCCTCGTTGACTGCGTCGGTGAGGTCTCCTCCGACAAGGTGAACGTCCTGGCCGATCTCAAGGAATACGACCGCCATGCCTGTGTCCTGACAAATGGGAATCATTTCCTTGCCGGCGATATCGAGGTTCTCTTCGAGCTGTTCGAGTATCTGCTTGCCTAAGGGAGACTCCTCGGTATTCTTAGCGTTTTCAAGAGCGCACTTCATATCGGGAGTCAGATAATGCGTTGCTTCGATGCACATTTCCTTTATGTTGGAAGTGAGCAGTTTAACATCTATTTCTCTCATTTCAATCACCTCATCTGCTTTCAATGTTTCTCTTGCTACCGTGTGTATAGGTCGGGAGAAGCTTGGGTGAAACGCAGTCGATAACTACGCCTGCCTTCTTCATCTCAGCCTCATAATCATAGATATGACCGAGAGTCAGCTCGCCTGTCTGTGAGGTCGCCTTTGCCTTTTCAGCCGCGTGCTTACCTGCGTTTCTGCCGAAAACGATAACGTCAAGAAGCGAGTTGCCCATAAGTCTGTTCTTTCCGTGGATTCCTCCGACAGCCTCGCCTGCGACAAAGAGGTTCTCGAGATCGGACATGCCGTCGGGAGTGATCTTTATGCCGCCGTTCTGATAGTGGAGAGTTGGATAGACAAGAATCGGCTCTTTTCTCATGTCGATGCCGTATTCAAGATACATTCTGAGCATAGCGGGGATACGCTTTTCGATAGTTCCCTCGCCGTTGATAAGGTCGATCATCGGAGTGTCGAGCCAAACACCGAAACGCTCGCTTGAGGTCGGTATACCCTTGCCGTTGGTGACGCATTCTCTGATTATGCATGAAGCCGTAACGTCTCTTGTTTCAAGCGGATTCATGAACGCTACGCCGTCGACGTTGACGAGCTGAGCGCCGAGAGAACGAACCTTTTCTGTGACAAGCGCGCCGTAGATCTGTCTGGGGAATGCGACGCCTGTCGGGTGGTACTGCATAGTGTCTGCGTAAAGAAGGCTCGCGCCTGCTCTGTAGGCTAAAACAAGTCCGTCGGCTGTTGCTCCGTAGTGGTTCGAGGTCGGGAAGCCCTGATAGTGAAGTCTTCCTGCGCCGCCTGTCGCTATGATAACTGTCTTTGCCTTAGCGATAAGAAGCTCGCCTGTTTCCATATTTTCAAGGACTGCGCCTGCGACCTTGCCGGATTCGTCCTTTATAAGCTCGATAGCCGCCGTATAGTCGACAACGGGAATTTCTCTGTTCCATACTTCGTCTCTGAGAACACGCATGATCTCTGCGCCGGAATAGTCCTTACAGGCGTGCATTCTCTTTCTCGAAGTTCCGCCGCCGTGGGTCGTGACCATTGTTCCGTCGGCTTCCTTATCGAACATAACGCCGAGTTCGTTGAGCCACTTAATTGCTCCGGGAGCGTCCATTACGAGTTTCTTGAGAAGGTCGGGTACATTAAAGAAATGACCTCCGCCGAGAGCGTCGAGATAGTGCTGAGCCGGAGAGTCATTCTCCTTGTCAGCGGCCTGAATTCCGCCCTCAGCCATCATTGTGTTTGCGTCGCCGAGACGAAGCTTTGTGACGATCATAGTCGACGCGCCTGCCGACTGAGCCTCGATAGCCGCCGAAGCGCCTGCTCCTCCGCCGCCGATTATGAGTACGTCAACGTCATAGTCGACCTTGGTGAGATCAATGTTTTTGCCGCTTATTCTGCTCTGACCCTGAAGAAGGTGGCAAAGCTGTTTCGGCACTTTCTCACCCTTGTTCGGACCGACCTTCAATACCTCAAAGCCGTCCTCTCTGAAGTCGGGGTGATATTTCTTAAGTAATTCTGATTTTTCTTCAGCGGACATTTTCGGCAGATCCATGCCTAATCTTTCCTGTCTTGTGGCTTCGACCTTTTTAATCGAATCTATCATTTCATGTGTCAGCATTGTCCTACCCCCTTATTTCTCGATGTCTCTGTTGTTGTATAATTCCTTGAGCTCTTCGATGGGTTTCTGCATAACCTGCTCGATGAGCTGTTCGTATTCGCCCTTTTCGATCTCTTCGACTCTCTTTGTCAGATGCTTTGACTCGGGAGCGATATATTTGCCTGTAAGACGTCTTGCGAGAACGGCGACCTGCGGATGCGAAATACCGGCAGGGCATCTTGAACTGCAAACACCGCAGGCAACGCAGTCGAAGGATTCCTCGGCGCACTTGTCAAATTCGCCGCGCTGGGCATAGGCGATGTACTGCATGACGTTCAGTCCCTGCGTACACGCCTTTGTGCAGGCGTTGCAGCCGACGCAGGCGTAGATCTCGGGGTAGAGCTGCATCATGACCGTCTGCGTGGGCTTCAGCTTTTCCATGTCGTAGACTTCCTTCACCAGTGGGAAGAACGGAAGCGTCGCGACATACATGTTGTTTTCCACGCGCGTCGAGCAGGCCAGACAGGCCTTTAATTCGCGGTCGCCCGCGATGCGGTAGATCGTCGCGCACGCGCCG
>USMJ01000037.1 GCA_900555805.1 uncultured Oscillospiraceae bacterium
ACTCTTTGCGTTTGCCGTTCGGCAATTTCGGAGAATAGCTGCCTTCCCATTTCTTAGGACTGATTTGAAATAGGCATCCCGTTCCGGGGCGGCGTATCTTCGGCTGTTTCGGCTCAAATTTCGCTCTTATGGGCGTTTCCGGCGCTTGGTCGGATGTCACAATTCAGATATCTGTCTGATATGAGACAGATATTACGGCAAGCAGGCACTCGGAGCGTACCGCATAAATATCAGCACGAATAAAAGCGTTCGGTAGGTTGTCACCTTTCCGAACGCTTTTGGTTTGTAATTTTCAGCGGCTCATGTCGTAGAGCGCCGATTTTCCGCTTGTAAATCGTTCATAGGCCGTCAGCGCATAGTACGCCTGTTCCGTCGCCATTCGGTCGCCCTGCGGTTTATCCTTTTGGTGGCAGAACATTCCGTCTCCGACCGCAAAGCCGCACAGTGCTTCTATGACTGTGCGTCCTTCTTTGACGAACCTTTCGTCGGTTTCGGGGTCAATCCCGAGCGAACACAAAGCGACAATAACCTGAGCCGAGGATTCGCAGTTTTGAGCGCCGTAACTTTCGTAGCCGCCTTCTGCTGTTTGCCTTTCCGAAAGATAGTTCAAGGCTTTTTCGACCGCGGTATGCACGTTATCCTTATCCCGATACGGCGCAAGGGATTGCAGAGCCATTGCGGTCATGTCGATATCGGAGCTGTCGCCGATAAAGCCCCAGCCGCCGTCAGAGCATTGCTGCGAGAGAATAAAATCAACAATTTTGTCACGGGTCAAGCCCGAATTTTCGGGGATAGCGTAATCTCCGCAGTCGAAAGCGAGCAAAGCCCATATAGGGCCGTTGTTGCCCTGCTTTTTTATATAGTCCATGTCGGCGAGCCCGTTTAACAGGTTATGGTCGCCGATGTCGGTCGGATCTCCGCCCGCCGCCGTTATGCCTAATATGAGGCGCGAATTTTCCGTTGACTTGACAGAGTTCAGCCGATCGTTTCCGGCGCTTTGGACATGGTTTTCGGCGTTTTGAAGATATGCTTTCGCCGCCGCGTCGTTCAGTCTTTCCGAACGGGCGAGCCCGATAACAGCCCATTCGCCGCCGACCGAGCCGACGGTCGGGCTTTCCTGATTTGAAAGATACTTTCCCGTGCTGTCATACAGCGAACGCCAATCGTTCTTTTCTCCGCCGCAGCCGAAAAGTGTCAAGCATATCAGCGAAAGCAAGACCAATGTTGAAACGAGTTTTGTTTTTGAGCGCATATCGGTTCTCCTTTATAAAAAATACATGAATTTAATTTGAATCTTTTTAAGTACGCCCGACTTTTCCCAAAGTCTCAGATACATCTCGTCTTTCAGTGAAATGACGAGATCGCGCTCTTCACGGGTCGGGCTTTCGGCGCTGAACATCGCCTTTTGCCATACGGTCACGGCCGTCAGATACCGTTCTCTTAAATCTTCATCCAAAAGCTCGGCATAGTCTTCAGCCGCTCTTTTGTCTATTGTTATTCCGTCCGCCGCCATTATGTCGGCTATATAGCCGACAGCGGTGCAAACGGCAAGGCGCAGATCTTTGGACAGAAACAGAGCTTTTCTCGCCGCAGACTTTCGGAGCTCACGCAGTATCCAAAGGATGAATAAAAGAAGTAAGACGACGGCCGCCGCGACCGAAACTATCAGCATGATCGTCAGTCGGTTCTTAAGCCAGAACGATAACAGCGTCGGCTTTTCGTCGGCGTCGGGTTCTTCGGGCTGAAGCGCCTGTTTGTGTTCGTTTTCGTGCGTTTGTCCGATAAGTCCCGACACGTCGCGGTATGTATCGGGCTGATCCATAACAGACAGATATGTCGGCGTGGCTTCGAACGGCAGCCAGCCTATACCGTCCTGATAATACTCCGCCCATGCGTGGGCATGGGTGTTGTCAAGGGCGAGCGCTTCGCCGCTCTTCGCTTTCGCCGCCTCTTTGTTCGTCACGACATACCCCTCGGCGAACCGCGACGGGATACCGTAATAGCGAAACATCATGACGGCGGCGGAAGCGTAGTGTACGTCATAGCCGCGTTTTGTTCCGTCGAGAAAATTCAAAACGAAGTCGACACCCTCCTGCGTACCCGAAACCGTCTCATCATAGGTTAGCGTTTCGGTGAGATAATAGAGAATATTTTGTTTCGCAGAAGAATAGTCGAAGTGCCGCTCGCCGTCCTGCTTGGTGAAGCCGCCCAATTTTTCGGACAGATATGCGTCAATGTCGGACGGCAGCGAGGTGTATTGTTCATAAACAAAATTGTTATACACTGCCTCTCTGCCGAGATACTCCCTGACCGCCGCGTTGTCTGCGTTTTTCAGAATAAGAGCGGCGTTTTTTTGATATTTAAGTACGAGCGAGTTGTCTTCTGTCAGCGAATAAGAGCGCCGACCGTGAATTCCGTCCGCATATACGGTGCTGTCGCCTACGGCTTTCATGTCAAGCAGATCCGACTGTTCGGAAAGCCCGTAGGGCGCATAGATATATTTCGAGGGCAAGCCTATATTCTCAACCTGTATGATATTCTCATTCTTCTGCTTTTTCTTCGAAACAGTGTAAGAAGCGGCGGCAAGCTGAGCCTGAGCGTAAAATCCGTTCTGATGCAGGAAAGCGAAGCTGTCCGCGTTTTTATATAAGACGTCGTTCGGCAGTGAAGCCCATCGGCTGTCTTTATATGTTTCGCCGACAAAGCCTCTTAAATAACACGACGACGGCGAAGACATCGTGACGTTAAGCAAGGTTTCACCGCCGCTTTTTCTTCCGTCGGCAAGAGCGAGATCGCCCTCGGTAAGTCCGCTACCCTCGGTCTTGCCGTAGCGCAGATCATCCGCTGCCCGAACAATCCGGCTCGTACTCTTTATAATGAATTTCGGTTTTTCGCCGCCGAAAACGCCCGAGAGCAAGGCGACCGACAGAAGAATGATGACGGTAGCACGAAGCCATGCGCCGCAGAAAACCGTGTTCGCCGAAAGTTCACCTCCCTGTTTATATTCGGTCAGCGCAAATATCCACAAAAGCAGACATACAAGCGCCGACACCGATATTTGCGCTGAAGTGAGAATCGGCAGGAAAACAGCCGCAACGACAACCACCAAGACGGTGGCAAGAGCACAGAAAATACGGCTATGCCGCTCGATCGCCCGACCGAAAGCAAGCGAAGTCAGCGCGGCGATGGGGACGAAAATACAGATGAAATTCTGCGGCCGGGAAACGGTGAAGACATCGTAGTTTCTCGGGCGTACCTGTTTATAGGCGTCGATAAACGCGTTGAACAGAGCCGCCAGCCCGTCGGCGATCCTCACTCTGAAAATCAGCATAAACGCGAGGGTGAAAATCAAAATCGCCGCCGAAATTATGCGCTTCGGCTTATCGGAAGCAAGTCCGCAGGCGAATATAACAACCGCTCCGACCGCAAGCGGCAGCCAAAAGGCGACAGTATAACCGGCGAAAAGCAGCGAATTAAACAGCCACACGAAACAGCCGAAAAGCGCAAATGCGGCGGACGAAAGCAGAAAACGGTCTTTAAACTTCAACATATGCGTCCTCCCCGTTCTCGGATACGGCTTCAATGAACGACACAGCGGTATCCCCTATCGACTGTTCTTCTAAGCCGCCGTCGGTCACGACGATAATGTGTGAAAAGCTCGAAAAATCGCATTGCTCGCAGAATCTCTCCAAAACGGAACGGCTGTCCGTTTTCGTCTGAGCCGACAGAAGAAGCGGCAAAGCGGCGTTCAGCTCGTCCTCGCCTGCGATATGCATAAGCGAAACCGCTTCCCTTTCGGTATCGAACCAGCCGATATCATGGGGAAAATTCGTTTCGCATAAAGCCGCCGAAACCGAAACAGCCGTTTCGCCGATATTCTCACGCTTTTCGGCGCTTCTGAAGCCGTTTAAAGCTATGTTATCAAGCAAAATCAGCACGGTATTATTTATCGGAAGCCCGTATTCTCTGACAGTCAGCGAATCGGTCTTTTCCGAAAGCTTCCAATGGATATCGCGGATCCTGTCGCCTGAGCGGTATTCACGAAGAGCAAAGGTTTCGCCCGGATCGTTTCCTGAGGAAAGCATTGAATATTCCGCGCTGTCGGGGTCCTGCGCCATATGCTGACCGACGGACAGCTTTATCGGGCGGATATTCGGAAGAATCAGAACCGAAGTCGTTTCCGCCGTCTGTTTCTTCATACAGAAAATTCCGAAAGCGTCAATGACGGCGATTTCCGTCGCCGTCGCCGTGAATTTGCCGCACCGAGCCGAGCCGACCGTCACTATGACTTCGGCTTGCGAGCGGCCGCCGACAGAAAGCCATGCGGTTTTTGTTTCGCTTTCGCCCGTGAGCAGATTACGGCATTTCAGACTGACTTTCACTTTCGCCGCCGTGAAGCGGCTTTCGTTTCGCGCGGTCACTTTTAAATGAATATCGGAATTCTTGGCGGCTGTCGATTGAGCCGAGAGCCCGACCGAAACGCCGCTATACGCCCTGAAAGCGGCGAAGGCTTCAAGCGATAAACATATCAGCGTCGCCGCCGTCAGATATATCCCGACATTTCCTGCACCGAAAAGCCATACACCGATCAAAAATAAAAGCCAGAAAATTAACAGAATACGGTAGCGTTTCATATAGTCTCCTTAAAAGGCGTCCGGCCGTTTGACCGAACTTAAAACTTCGTTTAAGACGTCCTGCGCTCCCGTGTCGTTGATCTTCGCCTTGGCGGAGAGAATTATTCTGTGAGCGCAAACGTCAATAAATACGTTTTCGACATCGGAGGGAATGACATAATTTCTCCCCTGTATCAGAGCCTTCGCTTTCGCCATACGGCAAACAGCCAGCGCTCCTCGGGGGCTTACACCGAGGGTGACGAGCGGATGAGAGCGGCTTTCTTCGGCGAGCGTCGTGACATAGTCAAGCAGGGTGTCTGCCATCTGTACCCGTCTTACATTTCTCTGCATCGCCATTATGTCCTCCGCCGTCGCCGACTGTTTCACTTTCGAAAGCGGATCGTCGCTCTGTCGGTCGCGCAGAATATCCACCTGACTTTGGTGATTCGGATATCCCATTTTGAGTTTCACCATGAATCGGTCAAGCTGCGCGTGCGGCAGAAGCTGCGTGCCTGCCGCTCCGATGGGGTTCTGTGTGGCGATAACGATAAACGGCTCGGGAAGCTTATATGTTTTTCCGTCCACTGTCGCCTGCCTCTCCTCCATGACTTCGAGAAGAGCCGACTGCGTTTTGCTTGAGGTACGGTTAATTTCATCGGCGAGCAAGAGATTCGTCATGACCGCGCCCTGATGATAAACGAACCTTCCCGTCGCTTTGTCATAGACGGAAAATCCGACTATATCCGACGGAAGAACGTCGGGCGTGAACTGTATTCGGGAGTAGTCAAGTCCCAATGTCCGAGAAAATGCCAGAGCGGCAGTGGTCTTGCCTGTACCCGGAACATCATCTATCAGAACATGGCCCTGAGATATGAACGCCATCAGTATCTTTTCGAGGACTTCGTCCTTGCCGATAATGACCTTTTTAACTTCATTCAGTATTTTTTCGATAATAGGATCCATTTCTTTTCTCCTCACCATTCTTTGTAGTAATTGCCCGATGTTACTCCGTACATTCCGCCCTGATCGGGTCTGAAGCCGCCTATATCCTTGCCGAGGGCGAGAGTGAACCTGACGCGGATCACGGCTCCGTCCTGCGGCTTGCAGACGTTCATACCGTATCCCGGGTATTTGCCGTTGCAGGAATACATCCAGCCCGACCAGCGATAAAAGTCGAATTCGCCGAGCCTATCCTCGGAAGCGGGCTTTGGATCTTGTCCTGCGCCGGTTTCATCCATTCCGTCTTTCATAATAAGCTCCATAAGTTCGGGATCAATGCGATAGTTCCTGCAAATTCCCGTCTTACCTATATCGGACAGATAAGTGCCGCCGTTCGTGTTGTAGGTAAAGCCGTTCTGCTTAAGCAGGGCTGTGACTATATCCATAACGCTCGTTCCGCCGGGGACTTCGACCTCCGTCGGTCTTATCAGATAGCCGAGCCCGACCGTTGTCGCTTCGACGCTGACCTTGACCTTGATATTGCCGGGTTCATAATAGACCCTCCAGCTTTTCGTTGCGGCATAGCCGTCGTTATCCGTGACCGAGACGGTGATAACATTCTCGCCCTCTTTGGTGAGATAAGTGTTAAAGCCGAACCATGAGCCTGTCTGGCTGCTATGCTGTTGTATCTTCTGTCCGTTTACGGACACGGAAAAGTTATTATAATAAAGCTGTTCATTATCCCAACTGAGTGCCGTAATGTTTGTTATAATGTCGGGATTTTTGAATTTCAGTCCGTTTTCCAGGTTAATGACAGTGTCGTCAATTTCTATTTGCGCGTAGATCGTCGGATATTTGTTCTCGGGCGTCGCTTCGCCGTTTCGCCTGAACCTCAGAACATAACGGTAGCTGCAATTTTTGCCGTCCGAGTTTGTGTAATAAAGAACAAGGTATATCGCCTTGCGCTGGCTGAGCTCCACCGTATAAAATCCGTCGCCGCCGACTGTCACGACTTTTCCGTCAAATCGGATGTGCCGCAGCTTTTCGCTGCCCGTGACGGGGTTGACGAACGCTTTGAATTTATAAAACTCGGTGTCCGCGCGGATCGTCAGTTCTTCATACTTGTTATCCGGCTGCGCCGTGTCGTTTGTGATGACCGTGTCGGATATCGTCGTTGTTATCTTGAATATATTTTCGCGGTACAAGACGGTATACTGCTTCGAGACAGTGTCATTTCGTCCGCCGGCTGTTATCTTGACCGTGTTTTCGCCGTATTCAAGTTCCGCCGTAAAATTGTCGCCCGAGCCGTTCAGAACTTTTCCGTTCACGCGCGCAGAAACGCTCAATCGCTTGGTGCCTTTTAACGCGTACGCCGTAAAGGTAAGCTTGCTTTGCGCCGTTTCATGGATTTCATCAAGACTCGTGACGATGATAACCTTATCGTCGGCGGTCTTATACAGGGTATATGAGCGCGAGGCGGTTATATAATCCTCGCCGTCAAAATATATGACCTTGACGAGGACGGAGTTTTCCCCGTCCCGCAATGTGATTCTGAAGCTGTTGTCTATCCCTCTGTAGGTCTGTTCCTCACCGTTCACGGTAACGGAAATTCCCGAGACCTTAAGTTTAGTTTTAAGATGGGTTACCGTGAAAGTATAATTTTCGTTTGTCAGGACGTCTTTGTCGACAATGCTTGTTGTGAAATAGTTTTCGAATTTGTCGGGTTCGCCGTCGTCCTGATCTTCGCTCGGATTTTCACCCGGATTTTCGTCGGGTATGTTATCTCCGTCGCCGCCACCTCCGATATCTATAAGCTTACCCGGAAGATCGTTTTTCGCGTCGGTCGGCTCGTCAGTATGAATCGGCAGGGAATCGGGACTGTTCGGCTTGTCATCCGAGGGACTGTTCCCCTGCCCGTCGCCGATATCAGCGGAGGTTTTGCCCGGCTTGGGCTTGCCTGAATCGCCTTTTTTGTCGCGCGGAGTATCATTTCCCTTATCCTGTTCATTCTCCCGCGTACTTTTATCATTCCCGTCGCTTATATCCACGCTTCCCATGGTGTCGACGCTGTTTTTGTCATAGAGAATGTCGCTTTTGGAAACACGCATGGCGGAGGCAGGCTTCTGTTCGGGATCGGGAACGGTCGGAGCACTCCTGCGCAAATTTGCGGCGGCGAAAATCAGTATCAGACAGCACAGCACCGCCGAAATTATCCGAGCGAATTTTTCGATATTAACCTTTTTCACAGGCGTACTCCTTTCCGTTTTTTATTATTTGCGTTTTTTCCTGTTCGCCGCCGTGAACCAGTATACGATGGCCGCGACGACCGCCAGAGCGAGAATTATGCCGCCGACGATCCACAGAATATCGGCGTCAAAGCGCCTTTCGGCCGAATCGGCAGGCTTCGCGTCCGCAGGCTTGGTTTCGCCCGAATTCGCCGCCGTCGGCTCGGTCGGCTCGCTCAACAATATGATCATCAGCATGTTCGTCGGTCTGTCCATCGGCGTCAACGTGCTGGTCGCGCGTTTTACCGGCGCAAAAGATAATGAGCGCGTTTCCGAGACCGTTCATACCGCCGTTTTGCTCTCCATCGTCGGCGGCGCGGTTCTGGCAGTCATCGGCTTTATCGCCGCGCGTCCGCTGTTGGAGATTATGGGCTCTCCGGAGGACGTCATCGACCTCGCCGAGCTGTATATCCGCATCATCTTCGTCGGCATGCCCGTGCAGATGCTCTATAACTTCTGCGCGGCCGTGCTTCGCGCCGTCGGCGATACCAAACGCCCGCTGTATTTTCTGACCATCGCGGGCGTGATTAACGCCGGGCTGAATCTGGTGTTCGTCATCGGGTTTAAGATGAGCGTGGCGGGGGTCGCGCTGGCGACGATCATCTCGCAGGCCGTTTCGGCGGTGCTGGTCACGCGCTCGCTG
>USMJ01000038.1 GCA_900555805.1 uncultured Oscillospiraceae bacterium
CATACTTTTCATGAGCCATCAGGACGTCGTTCCGCTTGAAGAAGGAACGGAGGACGACTGGACGCATCCCGGATTCGACGGTTTCGACGACGGCGAATTCATCTGGGGCAGAGGCGCGCTCGACATGAAGAACCACCTCATCGCCGTTATGGAAGCGGTCGAAACCCTCCTTGAGGAAGGCTTTGAGCCCGAACGCGACGTTTATCTTCTCTTCGGCGAAAACGAAGAGGTCATGTCGCCCGACGACAACGGCGCGGTCAAAATCGTCAACACGCTCAAGTCAAGAGGAGTTCACCTCGACAGCGTTCTTGACGAGGGCGGCGCAATGCTCCCGGTCAACATCAAGGGCGTTATAGACAACAAGCTTCTCGCGGGTATAGGCATAGCGGAAAAGGGCTACGCCGACTTCGAGATATCGCTCAGAGGCAAGGGCGGTCACTCCTCGCAGTCGCCCAAGCACACGGCAATAGGCAAGATGGCCGACGTCATCAAGGACATCGAGGATCATCAGTTCAGGTCTCATATATCGGACAACGTTTTCGAGCTGTTCTCCGAGATCGGCAGAAACTGCACATACCCCGTCAGACTTGTGACCTGTAACCTCAAATTCATGAAGCCCGTTATGAAAGCCGTCATGAAGCAGATCCCCCCTGCCGCCGCGTTTATCCGCACAACAACGGGTATAACCATGGCTGAGGGCAGCCCGAGCGCAAACGTATTGCCGCAGAAGGCTTCGATCACCGTCAACTTCAGAATGATGCCCGGAACGACGGTCGAAGATGTCGAGAAGCACATCAGAAAAGTCGTCCGCAACAAGGACATCGAGATAAAGCTCCTCAAGGGCAAGAACCCGTCCTCGTTCTCGCCGACGGATTCGCGCTGTTTCAACATCATCAGAAAATTAGCCGTCGCCGCGAACGAGAACACGATAGTCGCTCCGTTCCTCGTCATGGGCGGCACAGACGCATATCACTATCAGCCGATATGCGAGAATGTCTACCGCTACGCGCCGTTCAGAGCCAGCACCGAGCTTCTTTTGACGACCCACGGCACGGACGAGAGACTTCCGATCGAATGCATAGAGGACAGCGTGGCGTTCTTCAAGAGATACGTCAGACTCGCTTCGGCAAAATAATAATCATAAGCTATAGAAAATATTTTTCGGTACGCAGGAAGTTCCTGCGTACCGATTTTTTTGTTCTCGGAGGGAGGTTTGATATGTGGGGAGACGTAGGGGAAGCGGGAGCGACCTCCTAATGTTTATCTGAATTTCAGCCGACAGCGGTTCGGAACCGTTCGGGCATTCCGACGCCTGACGGCGTCGGAATACCCGAACGGCTCCGCTGCGGCACTCGCTTCGCTACCGCGCCGCAGGCTTGGATCGAAGTTCCTGCTAAAGGCAAAACCCGCGGTTCGGCTTGCCGAACCGCGGTGCCGCAGGCCGCCGAAGGCGGCTTGCGGCGGTTTTCATCCTGAAAACCGTTTTGCCGTCCCACCTTTAGATGAAAGTCGGGCTGTCTGAGCCGATTCCCCTCGAAGAACAAAACAGAGCGAGCATAATGCCCGCTCCGTTAAATCTATTTCGTGACCTTGACGACGCAGGTCGTCTTGTAACCACCCTGCTTTGTCTTGCAGGTTATAGTCGCCGTGCCTTTCTTGACGGCGGTGACTCTGCCGTTCTTGTCGACCGTGGCTATGCTCTTGTCGGAGCTATACCACTTGACATCCTTTATCGTGGCGTTGGTCGGCTCGATCGTCGCCCTGAGCGTCTTCTTGGCGCCTTTCTTGAGCGTCAGTGAACTCTTGTTGAGCTCGACCGACTCGACGCCGATAACGCAGGTGACCTTACAGGTCGCTTTGACTCCGTCGTCGGAGATACAGGTTATCGTGACCGTTCCGGGCTTGAGCGCCGTGACCTTACCGCTCTGGCTGACCCTTGCGACCATGCTGTTACTCGATCTCCATGTGACATCCTTGTTCGTGGCGTTCTTCGGCTTTATCGTCGCCTTGAGCGTCTTGCTTTCGGCTATGTCAAGAGTCATGCTCGTCTTGTTGAGATCTATTCTTATGACGGGCTCGATGACGGTTATCTTACACTTGTCGACGAAGTATCCGTCATTTGTTCTGACCGTAACTGTCGCCGTTCCGGGGCCGACCGCTTCGATAACGCCCTTCTTGCTGACGGTGACAACATCCTTGTCGCTCGACTTATACGTCACCTTCTTATTGGTGGCGTATGACGGTGTTATCGTGTATGAAAGCGTTTTCGTCTTGCCCGTCGTCAGGGTCATTCTGTTGACGGAAAGCGCAATGCTTCTGACGGGTTCTTCGACCGTTACGACGCATACTGCCGTGACCTTGTCGTTAGCGTTGCTGCGGCAGGTTATTGTAGCCTTGCCCGCGCTGACGGCTGTGACAACGCCCGTCTTTGAAACTCTCGCGACCGACGTTTTGTTCGACGACCATGTGACCGTCTTGTCATAGCTGTTTGAAGGTCCGACCTTTGAGGTGAGCGTCATCTTGCTGCCTCGTCTCATTGTTGCCTCGTCTAAGTTGAGAGTTATCTTTGTCGGTGCCTGAATGACCGTGACTTTGCATCTTTTGAGTATCTTCGAATTATCCTTGGATTTCGCGGTGATATATACGGTGCCTGCCTTGACCGCGGTGACGCGGCCCGACTTATCGACCTTGGCTACTCTCTTATCTCCCGAGTACCATTTAATATTCTTGTTGGTCGCGCTCGCGGGTGAGACAGTGGCTGTGAGCGTCTTTGACCTGCCCGAAACGAGGGTCATGGCGGTGGCGCTCAGAGTGATGCCGGTGACGCGCTGTTTGACCGTTATCTTGCAGGAAGCTTTCTTGCCTGCGCTCTTTGTCGTGCAGGTGATCGTGACCGTTCCGCCTTTCTTCGCCGTGATGAGACCCTTTGAGTTGACGGTGGCGATCTCCTTATCGCTTGACGACCATTTGACAGACTTTATAGAAGAATTGCCCGGGTGTACGCCGGCTTTGAGCTGGAGGGTCTTTCCGGCTTCGATTGTGGCTTTGCTGTAGTTGAGGTCGACCGACTTCGGATAAACTTTCTTGATGACCGTCAGTTTGCATTTGACCGTGTAGCCGCCGTCGTTGCTCTTGGCGGTGATGGTGCAGGTGCCTGTCGCGACGGCTGTGACAACGCCCTTTGAATTGACGGTCGCCACTTTCTTATTCGACGATTTCCATGAACAGGATTTATTCGACGCATTGGCCGGATAATAGACCATCGCGAGGGAAGCCTCCTTGCCGACATAGAAAGTTTCCTTTGAATTTTTGAACTTAAGTCCCTTGAGCGGCTGAATGACCGTTATCTTGCAGGTATCCTTATATCCGCCGTCGTTGGTTATGACGGAGATATAAGCCGTTCCGGGACCGACCGCCGTGACTATGCCCGTTGACGAGACCTTGGCTACCTTCTGATTGGAGCTTGTCCATCTTACGGTTTTGAGCGTGGCGTTGTCGGGCTTGACCGAAGAAGTGAGCTTGACGGACTCCTTAGAGCCTATAGTCAGGGTATAGCTGACCTTGCTTATCGTGACGGAGGTGACGGGTCTGACGACCGTGACCTTGCAGGTGGCTATAAATCCTCCTTCCTGAGAAACGGCTGTGATAGTCGCCGTGCCTGTTCCCGCGGCGTATATCTTTCCGTTGGCATCTATTCTGGCGACGCCTGTGTCGCTCGAGCGCCATGTGACTTTCTTGTTCGTCGCGTATGACGGATCATATGTTACCGTGACGGTTTTTTCTTTTCCGATGGCGAGAGTCATTGACGACGGAAGCTTTATGCCCTTGAGATCGGCTGTGACCGTGACTGTGCATTCTTCCTCCGTTCCGTCGAGGGCTATCGCCTTTATGACGGCTGTTCCGGGATACTTCGCGGTGACAAGGCCGTTTGAATCGACGGCCGCAACCTTTTCGTTGCTGCTCTTCCATGTGTCGACCTTATAGTCGGCTTCCTTTGTTTCGACGTCGCAGGTCAGCTGAAGCTTTTGACCGACTTTGAGCTTGCCCGATGTTTTGTTTATGGTCATGTTCTGAGTGTCGCCGACGACGGTCAGCTTGCATGAAGCCGAAAGACCTGTTCCGTCGGTCGTATACGCCGTTATTTCGCAGGTTCCGACGCTCTGTATTCTGACAAGACCGCCCGTGACGGTGGCGACGCTTTCGTCGCTCGATATCCATGTGAGAACCTGATTTCCCGCGTGAGCCGGGAGTATATTCGCCGAAAGCTTGAATGTGCTGTTATCGTCGTCACCGACATAAACGAGAGCTTTCGATTTGTTGAGACTTATGCTCGAAATAAGAGGATTGACCGTTATTGTGAACGAGCCTTCAAGATAGTTGCCGTCCGTGGAGCGGTATGTTATCTTGACCGAGCCTGCTTTCAAGCCCTTTATGTTCGCCGCCGCCGTTGCCGAAGCGTCCGTTCCGAGGCTTGTGACTGTGGCTATGCTCTCGTCGGCGGAGAACCACTCGACATCCTTGGATGAAGCGTTCGTCGGATATATCATAACCCGAGCGACGGTCGTGGTGTTGACCGTGACCGCTGTCGGGATATCGACAGGGACGAATTTCTGAACGGGCTGCGCCTTGATGACGTGGAGCTTTATCTGTTTGGTGACGCTTCCGCAGACAAGAGTGATAACGCAGTCGCCCTCCGCTTTAGGATAGATAAGTCCGGTGCTTTTATCGACCTCGGCAATATTCGGGTCGCTCGAGGTGAAGAGGATGGCATTGCTGCCTGTGACCGGTTTTGTCGGGTCAACTCCGACAAATTCGTATTCTATCTGTTCATAGTTATCCTGATAAACCGTTTTTCTTTCGCTGGTTATGAGCTTTATGTCTTCAAAATAGTTGTCGACCATTATTCTGCATATAGCCGACTTTCCGTTTGATGTCGCGGTTATCGTGACATAGGGGTTCATCGGGTCGTCGCAGCCGCCGACGACGTTGACGGTGACTGTCTTTCCTCTTCCCTCTATCTTAACGGCGTAGTTGTTATCCGCCGTCCAGATTATATCGTCGTCGCCGCCGTGGGTGTCGGCTGTGAGTTTTATCGAGCCGCCGACATATCTCGTCGCGTTAGTATAGTTGAGCGATATCGACTGGGTGTGTCTCTTGAGGTTCGCGAGCCGGGCCGTGAACTCCTCGGCAAGAGCGTCGATCTTCGCCTTATCCGAGGCGTTTTTGAGCCACGGCGTTTCGGGCGAAGCGACCTTGTTTATGATGTCCTTGACTTCCTGAGCCGAGGTCTCCTCATAGACGCCCTCGGTCCAGAAGTCTTCCGGGATAGCCGCATAGGCTTCGTTCCATTTTTCATAGAAATCTATATCGTCGGGGAGAACCAGAACCGAGTTTATTAAGTCGGCGTACGCTTTGGTGAGATCTTCCGAAAGTTTCGCCGCGGTTTGGCAGTTTTCGGCGGTGTCTTCAAGTTCGCCTATTTCCTCTATCGCGGCGAGAGCGGCCTCAAGTGCGTCGACCGCCGCAGGGAGATATTTCTCCTTATTCGTGTAATCCGACGGCAAGTTGCTCTTGGTCGTTTCTATCGCGTTATAGAACTTCTTTATGCTGTCGCGGACGGTTATTTTACAGCTTGCGCTGACGCCGTAATCGCTGCTGCCCTCGGTGTTGATTATCTGAGTGACCGTGACGGTGCATTCGCCGTTTCCGACAGCCGTCACCAAGCCGTTTTCGTCGACATCGGCGACCGACGGCTTTGAGCTTCTCCATTCAAGCTCGTCATATGTCGCTTTTTCGTCCTCTTTTTCTCCGATAAGTACGAGCAAGCTCATCAGGTCGGCTGAGTTTTCGCCGAAGCCGTCGTTGTTGAGCGTGACCTCCGACTGTGAAAAGCGCATCTCTTTGAGCGGATTTTCACCCTCGGCGGCGAAAGCGGGCAAAGCCGTCTGCACCGTGAGAAGAGTCAATATCACGCTTAGGGCAAAGCTGATAACTTTTTTCATTGTGATTCTCCTTTTCCTTTTTACTTTCATATGTGACCGACCGCCGATATCTTAGCTTACCTTACGCGGAAAAGCCGCCCGTACCTTAAAAGCGTTATATCGACAGTCGTTTCCGTTTATGAAGATACAGGATAAATTATACTTGACAGAAATAGATAAATCAATGATATTGCTCTAAATTAACAGTAATTTCACATCAAAATCGGACTTGTGTCAATAATCGCGCCGAATTTCGCGACAAGTCTTGACAGCCAAATTAAAATAAGTTTTAATTATATTCGGATAATACAGCATCGGAGGATCTCTCAATGAAAAAAATGATCTCGTGGAACGTCAACGGCATAAGAGCCTGCGTTCAGAAGGGCTTTCTTGAGGCGTTCGGCGCGCTCGACGCCGACATTTTCTGCCTTCAGGAAACCAAGCTCCAGCAGGGGCAGATTGAACTCGAACTCGAAGGCTATCACCAGTTCTGGAACTACGCCGAAAGAAAAGGATATTCGGGGACGGCTATATTCTCAAAGGAAGAACCGATCTCGGTGAGATACGGACTGGGCGTACCACGACACGACACGGAGGGCAGACTTATCACGCTCGAATTTGAGAATTTCTATTTCATCACCTGCTACACGCCCAACGCTCAGGACGGGCTTAAACGAATAGACTACCGCATGGATTGGGAGGACAGCTTCAGGGAATATCTCGTTTCGCTCGATAAAGATAAACCCGTTATATTCTGCGGCGATCTGAATGTCGCCCACAACGAGATTGATCTCAAAAATCCGAAGTCGAACAGGGGCAACGCAGGCTTCTCGGACGAGGAAAGAGGGAAGTTCAACGCCCTGCTTGAAAGCGGCTTTGTCGATTCTTTCAGATATCTTTATCCCGATCTCGCGGGCGTTTATTCCTGGTGGAGCTACCGCTTCAACGCGAGAAAGAATAACGCGGGCTGGCGTATCGACTATTTCTGCGTTTCGGAGAGAATCAAAGACAGGATAGCGGACAGCAAGATTCACGGCGAGATATTCGGCTCGGATCACTGCCCTGTCGAGCTTGACATAGAAATATAAAGCGAGGAAAGCAAAATGAGAATGAGACACAAGAAAAATCTTGAAGAGCGGCTTGACAAATGCAAAGGCATACTCTTCAAGATAATGTGTGACGACAGAAATTTCGAGACGACGGTCAACGAAAAGGAATATTTCGACTATAACGATATTTTCGGTAACGGCAACCCCGTGCAAATGGAAATCGGCTGCGGCAAGGGACAGTTTATCGCCGAGCTCGCCGAGAGAAATCCCGATATCAATTATATAGCGGTCGAAAAGACGGCTGACGTTATCGTTCTCGCGTGTGAAAAGGTCATGGAAAAGAGGCTTAAAAATGTGTTCTTCATTAAGGGAAGCGCGGAATATCTCCCGAAGTTTATCAAGCCGCAGAGCATCGACAGGCTTTATCTCAACTTCTCATGTCCGTTTCCCAAGAAGAAGTACGCCAAGCACCGTTTGACCCACGGTTATTTCCTTTCGATATATGAGCAGTTTCTCAAGGACGGCGCGGAAATTCATCAGAAGACGGACAATATGCATTTCTTCGAGTTTTCGATAGAGCAGTTCTCGCAAAACGGCTTCAAGATGAAAAACGTTTCGCTCGACCTTCACGCAAGCGGCTTCGAGGGGAACATCGTCACGGAATATGAAAACCGCTTCGCCTCGCTCGGTCAGCCGATATACAGACTTGAGGCGTATAAGGAGAAATATAATGTATAACTTTTTTGTTGACGACAACAACCGCGTCGGCGATAAATATTTCATAACGGGCGGCGACTTCAACCATATCAGGAATGTCCTTAGGATGAAAGTCGGCGACAGGTTTCTGATAAGCGACGGCGGCTCTGGCAATCTCTGCGAGATAGAAAACATCAGCGGAGACACCGTAACTGTCAAAGTTATCGAGGAGAACTATAAGAACGCGGAGCTTCCGATAAAGATATATCTGTTTCAGGGTCTGCCGAAGTCGGATAAGATGGAGCTTATAATTCAGAAGTCGGTGGAGCTCGGCGCATACAGTATAATACCCGTCGAGATGAAGCGCTGCGTTGTTCGGCTGGACGACAAGAAAAAGAAATCGAAGCTCGCCCGATGGCAGGCGATATCCGAAAGCGCCGCAAAGCAGTCCAAGCGTAGCATTATCCCCAAGGTTCATGGGGCCGTGAACTTCAGGGAGGCTGTCAAGCTCGCTAAGGAGCTTGACATTGTGCTTGTGCCTTACGAAAACGAAAAAGGCATGGCGGCGACCAAGAAGGCTCTCGGAGAGATAAAGAGCGGCTCGTCGGTCGGAATTTTCATCGG
>USMJ01000039.1 GCA_900555805.1 uncultured Oscillospiraceae bacterium
CGACTGCGCCGTAGTCGAGAGTTACGGGCGCGACATCAGAGCCGCCGTCAGAATCAAATGTGATCGTGTACTTATTAACATTCCACTTAGCGTTTATCGTGATATTCTCCGCCGGCATTGTTGTCGGGATTTCCTTATCCCAGCCTGCGAAGGTGTAGCCCTCTCTCGTCGGGTCGGACGGAGCGGTGATCTTCGTGCCGTAGTCCTGAGTGATCGGGGCGATATCGGAGCCTCCGTTCGTGTTGAATGTTACCGTGTATTGATTGATCTTCCAAAGAGCCTTGAGCGAAACGTCCTTCGCCGGCATAGTCGCGGGAACTTCGTTGTTCCACTTGTCGAACGTGTAGCCGGTCTTTGTCGGCGTTTCAACGCTGACAGCCGCCTCGTAGTAGACCTTTGAAGTCTTGATCTCGTCGCCGTTGTCGTTGTCGACGGTGAGAGTATACTGATTTCTGTCGTAGTAAATCTTGAGAACAAGCGAGCCGTCGCCTGCTATATTTCCGCTGATGACCGACTTTGAGCTGTTGAATGTGAAGCCCTCGATCGTCTCTGCGGTAACGGCTGCGGTCGTGTCGGTCGTTCCGTTGAACGCCTTGTCGGTCATTTCGTAGCCCGAACCGTCAACCTTCATCTTATAGGTTTCGACCTTATAGACAGTGTTTGTGTCGGGAGCGTAAAGAGCCGTAACCGAAACATTTTCCGCGCCCATCGTTTCGGGGATATTGCCCGACCACTTATCAAAGTGGTAGCCTGCCTTATTAGCTGTGGGTGTTTCCGTGAAGTTCGGGACTGCTTCGCCGTATTTGACCGAAACGGTCTTTTCGGTCTGACCGTCGGCGAACTTACCGTCGCCTGCGTTATATGTGACGGTGTATGTGTTCTTCGTGAATACCGCTTCATAGGTTGCGTCCGCCGTGACGGTTTCCGCGACATCGCCCCAGCCGACGAACGTATAACCCGTCTTGGTCGGCGTTGTTCCCGTGAACGCGGGTGTGCTTGCGCCGTATTTGACGCCGTTTTCGGTCTGAACAGCATTTCCGTCAACCGAATATTTAACGGTGAATGTCTTTCTTGTATATTTTATTCTGACGGTTGTTGAGCCGTCGCCTGCTATTGTCTGCTGATCGAATGTCTGAGCGGTGAAACCGTCGTATGACTTGGCTTCTGCCGCTGTTTTTTCGCCTGATTTGCCTGTCAGAATTTCGGTTTCTGTGAGCGTTGTGTCGCCGTAGGTTCCGTTCAGAGATTCTCTCTCATGGATAACCGTATAGTTGACGTCGAGAGCTTCCCACTGAGCGGTGAAGGTCTTGTCGCCTGTCGAACCCTTGGCTATCGTGTCGCCCTCTTTCCAGCCTAAGAACTTATAGCCTGTCTTTGTGGGAGCAGCAAGTGTGATCTCGTCCTCAACCGTGTAAGACGAGGGGTTGCCTGCGGCGTTGGTTCCGCCGTCGAGAACATAGCTTATTTTGTACTCATAGGCTTTTTCCGTGAAGTGGGCATAGTAGAGCGCGTCGTCTGTGACAGCGACCGTTCCGCTTGCGGTTGTCATGTCAGCCACTTTCGCCGAGTCATAATCTGAGCTCGAACTGTCGGCTGTTGACCAGCCGTCCCATGCCCAATAATAGCCTGTTCTCGCGCCGTCTCTCGTCTGTTCGTTGACAGTGTAAGTGACAGCCGAGCCGTAAGTCTTGCCCTCGAAGAGCGAAGTTGCCTCATCGCCTGCGTACGCCGAGCCGTCGTGGGTGAGGAAAGCGACAGTGTATGTGGCTACGCTTTCATCGAACGTCGCCGTATACACATATTCCGTACCCTTGGCGTCTGAGCCTCCGACGGGCTGAAGTTCAAAGCCGACCTTGGCGGCGCTGCCGACATTGTTGCCGTCCTTGTCCTTCTTTTGAAGAGTCCAGCCTGCCCATTCATATCTTGTTGTGTTGGTGTTCGCCTTGACGGGAGCCGCCCACTCATAGTCGGGCTGATCGCCGTAGTATCTTGTCTGCGTTCCGATAACAGAGCCGTCTTCGTTGACGAATGTTACCGTGTACGCGCTTGACCAGTAATCGTAATTGAAGTAACGATCGCCTGCCGTGATTCCTGCCGCGGTGACTGAAAGTGTCTGATCGGAAACCGCCGCGACTGTGGGATTCACGCCCTTGGCTTCCGATGAATCGACGCGGTATTTCGCTGACGGAAGCGCGTCGATAAACGGCATAGCGAAGGTGTTGCCGTGGTTTACAAGATAATACTTTGTGTAACTGCTGTCGCAGTCGCCGTCTTTCGCTCTGCCTTCCCAGACATTGTGGTCAACGGCATAGACGTTTGCGGCGTAGGTTGAAGCGGTCTGAGCTTTGAGAGCTTCGAAAGCATTATAAAGCGTGTTCCATCTCTCATCGTATACAGACTGCGTCTGACTATATGCACCGAGAACATTCGTTGCGCTCTTAAGTGCATCCTTATAAGTTTTCCAAAGCGTATCATTGTATTTCGCACTTATGAAAGCCGTGTTGTTGCACTCGTTGACGAGGTCTGCAATAGCGGAAGCGGAATAAACTTCAACATTAAGGGTGATGTTAACTGTTGCTGCTCTTGATTGCCATGTCCATCCGTAATCACATCCGTAGTTAATAAATCTAAGATCGGATGTATAGGTCTTTGATCCGGTTGTGCTGAGTGAAGCACTTGGATATGCGGTGTACGAGGTTGATTTCTTGTTTTGTCCGAAGGCTGACATACTGCCTTTATTCTCTAGACCCTGAGCCGCATTTAATCTTCTGATTACATCTCCATACTCACTATTGAATGTGGCATTATTTGTTCCGATATAATAAAGGTCCTGTGATTCTGTCTTATTTTTAGATGTCTTTACTGTCGCATATGAACTTGTTCTTCTTATCGGACTTTGTGCGCTCTTTGAGGTATTGTTATAAGTGATAAGTCCGTTGCTCCATGTGTTTTTAACAAGGAATATCTTATAAGGCCAACTTTTGTTATTCCAGTTATCGTCAACATCTTTCAACAATGTAGTCGACTTTACTTTCTGATAATCATTGTTTGCAATATAGAAGCACAGACCTGTTTTTATCAGATCATTGTACTTATCCTTATTTACTCTGAAATTAACCGTCGGTGCTACCGTTGCGTTATTCTTATATTGATCGGCAGCTGTACCGTTCCATATCTTTGCCGCTTTTGTGGAAATGATTCTTGCACCAATATTTGCAGGACCTGCTGAGCCTGCTTTAACGCTACCTTGAATTCGGAATGATGATTTATGAAAGCTTTCAGCGATATTATCGGTATCATCGGATACAACAACATCATACAGTTCAACAGGTGTTGTCGAATGGCTTGTTGTCGTAAACGCACCCGAATAGCTCATTATTCTGAAGTAAGTAACAGCCTCATACTCCTTATCGGCATTCACGCCTGTTGAAGTTCCCTCAGGGAGAATATCCATCTTATATGACGCTGTAACGGTATAATCACCGGCACCGGGTGTTCCGTTCTTCACTACCTTGAAATATGCGCTTTCACCCGAAGCTATCGTCTGACCGCCTGACGGCAGAGCAATCGAAACCGTTGTTTTATCCGATACAAGTTTTGTAACGGTAATCGGCTCTAAGCTGTGGTTGGTCGCCTTGATATAGAAATTGTTCTGCGTTGCATATGCGTCGGCTGTTCCGTAGTAAACATAGCCGATGTCATTGTCGCTTGAATTTCTGAGAACTCTTGTGACGGGCTTATCCTTGTTTGTGCCCGAGTTGCTGACAACAGGTTCAAGTGAAAGACCCGAGTTTATCTCTGTCGGAGGAAGAACTCCGCCGGCGTTATCAGAATCGAACAGCTTGCTGTAGGCTCTGTCGAGCTTCGCCTTGGCGGCGTCAATCGAGAGCTGAGTTGTGATCTCGTCGCCGAGGATCTTCTTCGCCGCCTTATAGGCGCTGAGATAATCGCCCCATCTCGCCGCGTCGAATGATGACGAAACAAGACCTACTCCCTCGTACTTAGCAAGAGCGGTTCTGAGCTCGCCCTTGTTATAAGAGGTCAGATAGTATGTAAATGAAAGCGTGGTTTCCTCACTGCCTGTAACGAAGTTATAGGAGTCGGAGGAAATTCTGTACATAACATGGAAAGGCGCGTTGCTGACGGCGGCGGGGATCTTACCTGTCAGCGAAAGAGTGAAGGTGTGGTCGCCGCGGCAGTTGCCGAGAACGGGCATGTTATCCATTCTGCCCGAATTGAACAGTTCTTCACCGCTTGAGAGCTTTGTCCATGAAGTGTTGCTTGCGTCGTACGCTCCGATTGAGTAGACCGAATTGGAGATACTGCTCGAAGGCGTAGTCGGATTGGCGTCGTCAAAGTTCGTTTTAAACTCTGCGCCGAGCGTACCCGAAGCGTTGACGAAGTCCTTTGACAGACCGATACGGACGGTCTTAAGTCTCTGTCTCTTCGAGGTGTCGCCCTTGCGTTCGGTGTTGGAGTCCTTGGCGGTATACATGAATCCCGCCGCATCCCAAGTCGAAGCCTTTGACGTGTCTACATAATAGTATGCCGAACCGAAATGTTCGTCGCCCTTCTTATAGCCTGAGGTTGAGCACTGGCATGTGCCGTAGTCCTCGGACTGGTTATCGCCGCTCAGGAAGTTCGCCGTGTCGGAATATTTGTCCGCCATGTTGAACTGCTTTGACTTGAAATAACCGACCTTGGCGTCAACCTTGGTGTAGAAGTTGGACGACTCAACGCCGCCGATGAATTCCTCGGCGACCTGATGATAGACGCTGTCGTCGGGAGCCTGAGCGTATAAATACGCCTTGGTACTCGCCGCTTTTCCGCCTACCGTGTAGTCGATCGTGAACTCCAAGGTTGTCGAAGCCGCAAGGCCTGAAGCTGTCAGCGTGCTTGTGCCGAAAGCGCCCTGTACAAGGCTTGTGTTCAGCGTAAGCGAGGTCTGTCCGTTAACCGTGACGTTTGCGTTTGACGAAGTGATTTTTTCCACTGTCAGAGCCGAGTTGGCCTTAACGCGCAGAAAGACTTCTCCGTCAAATGTTCCGTCGGCTTTCAGCTTCGCACGGTCAAGGCGTGTTGTGCCTGTGTTCGCGTCCGTGAAAAAGACCTGCAAGCCAGATTTTACTCCTGCGTCCGTTTCGGAAACTGCGTCCGCCGTGAAAGCGAACGGGTTGCCGACGACAACGCTCGTCATTACCATAAGAAAGCTGAGAAATACGCTCAACACCTTAAGTAATGGCTTGTGTTTTCTCATTAAATTACCCTCTTTCTTTTTGCGCTCCGTCAACGGCACAGAACCGAGCATTGATCCCCTATCGGCTCGTCCGCAAGCCATGTATTCAGGGCGCAGTTATTATTTTACATAATAATAGTATCATTTTTGCACATATTTTTCAAGCGACATAATATGTATTTTATACCAATTTAACTAAATTTGGTAAAACTGTATAAATCCGCCTGTATATTTTTGTGCAGGATTTTTAAAATATAATCCAAGCCGCTGAAAAGACTATCCGTTATTGTCTCATATGCGACACAGCCGCAAAATGACAAAAATTGCCCCGAAGAACCGACTGTCTCATGTGGTACAGATTAGAAGTCAGAACGCGGTTCGCGCGTACCCGAAAATATATTCGAGGAAAGACTTGGAATATTCCGAAGGCATTAAAAGTTCCCCCGCTGTCAATAATCAGTTTAACAGCTTTTGGGGGAATGAATGTGAAATTTAACAAGGTTGAGATCTGCGGAATAAACACATCAAAGCTGACGGTGCTCAAGGAAAGTGAAAAAATGCGCCTTTTGGAGCTCGCCCACAACGGCGACAAAGAGGCTCGGGAACAGCTCATCAACGGAAATCTGAAGCTCGTTTTGAGCGTAATTCAGCGCTTTTCGGGGAGAAGCGAAAACCCCGACGACCTCTTTCAGGTCGGCTGCATCGGGCTGATAAAGGCGATAGATAACTTCGATGTGTCTCAAAATGTACGGTTTTCCACATATGCCGTGCCGATGATCATAGGCGAAATTCGGCGGTTTCTGCGCGACAACAACCCGATCAGGGTCAGTCGCTCGCTTAGAGACACAGCATACCACGCCATGCAGGTCAAGGAACGATTGACGAACAAAGCGCAGTGCGAACCGACCGTCGAGGAGATCGCCGAGGAGTTGCACATCAAAAAGGAGCTGGTCGTGATGGCGCTCGAGGCGGTGGTCGACCCCGTGTCGCTGTATGAACCGGTATATTCCGACGGCGGCGACACGATCTATGTCATGGATCAGATCGGCGACAGCAACAGCGACGAAAATTGGATAGACGAGATATTGATGCGGCAGGCGATCGACGAGCTTTCCGACCGAGAAAAGTTTATCCTGAATCTTCGGTTCATGCAGGGCAAGACGCAAATGGAGGTCGCCAAAGAAGTCGGGATATCCCAGGCGCAGGTGTCACGGCTCGAAAAGGGCGCGATCGGAAAAATTAAGGAGCATTAACAGTCCCGAATAAGACAGAAAACGCAGGGCCTTATGCCCTGCGTTGTGTTTTGGGGTATAGTTGGGTTGTGGGTGGGGTGGGATTGTTATTCTTCTCCCAATCACTTCATCAGCTCTTTAATCTTCGATAAAGCCGCTTCGTCTATACTCACAATATATCTGACGACTTCTCCGTTGTTATAAAATGCGTCGACGCTATAGTCTCCTTCATAGACAGACGAATCTTCCGTATCCTTGGAATCTTCCTCGCCGGGAATGTCAATATCTTCGTCCTCATTATCTTCATCGTCATCGTCGTCCTCATCATCATGATCATCCACTTGATAAAAGAGATCTTCAAGCTCGGTTGAATAAGTTTTCAGAAAATATTTGAAGGCTTTTTCGTCGTTCGGTCCGAACTCGAGAACCTGATCACCGTCCTTGGTTATTTCCACTCTTGAGATATTGGAAATTTTGAACAGCTCGTCCATATAGCTCTCCTTGATATACAAGCCGTAGGTTTGGAAGAACGGTTCGCTTAACGTGGAGAATATGAAGTTCTTTTCGGTGTCGCTGTCGGAAATATCATAGCTTTCTCTGAACTTGGAAAAAAGTATATTCTTTCCGTTTCTCAATTTCCGATTGAAAGTATACTTACTGCCGCAGTACAGCATACAATAATATTTCGTTGAATCATTCACCAAAAGGTAAGGGTGGTAATCGGAATCAAAGTACATTACCGCATAATCGCCCTGCTGCGAGACAATATTTGTCGTCAAAAAAGCGACAGCTATCGCAACGGCTAAAACTATCAATGCTATTTGGTATTTTTTCATATACTACTCTCCTTTTGCGCCGTGGATAATATTAAGTATAGAAATTGACCGTCTTTATTCTCATATTATCGAAGTCAAAGGAATCTTCGCTGCCATACATATATTCGAAGTCGCAGTTGTTGATCGCATATATCGCGTCGTCATCTGAAATCGAACTGTCCACCGAAAAATACAGCGTATAAGTAAAGCTTTCATGAGGTTCGGCTGTAAATGTGTCGGTTTTCATGTCGCTTAAGAATAATATTTCTTTATCCTTTGCTTTATAATACTTGTTTCCGTTGAAAGCGAAACGGCAGTATACATCTTTATTTGACCGGTTCGTGACCTTGACGGTGGCGGAAAACAGCTTTCCGCTGACATCGGGGAATTTCGCTTTGTCCTCATCGGCTCTTTTTACGAAGCCGACAAATTCGGCGTCGATATCGGGGTATGTGACTGTCGGCTTGGTCTTGACGAAATAATAAGTCTGTATAGAAATTGACATTAGCAGCAAAGCCGCTATTACGGAAGAAAAGGCTATGTAAATTTTATTGTTCATCATTTTTCCTCGTTTCTTTTATTTAAGGCTAAGTTCAGCCGTCATATTTGAACGTTCTCATCGTCCAGTCCGCGTCGTCTTGATCGTTGTTTTTGAACATATATTCAAATTCGCAGTTCTGTATGGCGGCTATCGCGTCTTTTTTCGATACAGATTCGTCAACAAAAAAATATACGGTATCCGTCGTGCTTCTTAAAAATTCCTCGGCAATTACGCCGTCCTCTTTGCTCGGTCTTAACAGGATTTTTATTCCGTCGCTTATATAGATTTTATCCGTGTTATAGCGATAGAGCCATTCCGACCTGCTTTCCGACCTGTTAAGCACGGAGATTTTAGCTGAGTACACATTCGAAGTGAAGTCAGCGACGCCTGCCGCTCCGCCCTCTTCGATTCTGATATCGCTCGCAAATTCAGCGGTGATATTCGGACGTTTCGACGAGGTGCGGTGTACCTCGCCGTAGGCT